>CAZVDJ010000019.1:12835-19276 GCA_964626245.1 uncultured Gemmatimonadaceae bacterium | reverse complement strand
CCCACGTCTTCCACCTCAGCGCCGGCACGCGGTGCATCGGACGCTTCGCTACAATCGATTGCTGGAAACCAATCCGGCGCTGCAGTGCCCGGCGTGCGACAAGTCCATCGGGCGCAACGGGGGCTTCATGCTGCGCCGCGCCCGCCTGGTCCTTTCGGGCGACGTGCATGAGCGGGTGTCGGTGTACATCCAGCCGGACTACGCCAGCGAGAGCAACGGCACCAATCACTACCTCCAGCTGCGCGACGCCTACTTCGACGTGACCCTCGACGCGCGTCGTGCGCATCGCCTGCGCCTTGGCCAGGCCAAGGTGCCCTTCGGCTTCGAGAACCTCCAGTCCAGTTCCAACCGCATTCCGCTCGATCGCGCCGATGCGACCAACTCCGGCGCCCCCAATGAGCGCGACATCGGCGCCTTCTACTTCTGGGCCAACCCCACCGCGCGCAAGCGCTTCAAGGCGCTCACCAGCAATGGCGGCAAGGGGAGCGGTGACTACGGCGTCTTCGCCTACGGGGTGGTCAACGGCCAGACGGTCAACCGTCCCGAGGCCAACAACTCCCCGCACCAGTTCTTCCGGCTGACCTATCCATGGCAGCTGGGTGGCCAGATGGTCGAGACCAGCGCGCAGGGATACATCGGACGCTTTGTGCTGCCCTCGAAGAGCAGCGCCACCGTGGCCGCCCCCGAGTATCGCGACGATCGCGGCGCCGTCTCGCTCATCTGGTACCCGCGCCCCCTCGGCCTGACGGCGGAGTGGACGTGGGGGCACGGTCCCGAGTACGACCCGGCGACGCGCCGCGTCGAGGTGCGTCCGCTGCGCGGAGGTTACGTGCAGGCCATGTGGCGTCGCGCTGCGGGCGGTCAGGTGCTCCATCCGTTCGTCCGGTCGCAGTTCTATCGCGGCGGACGGAAGATCGAGCTCGATGCACGCTCGGCCGTGGTGCGCGAGCACGAGCTCGGCGTCGAGTGGCTCCCCATCCCCGCCCTCGAGCTGACCGCCCAGTACACCATCAGCGATCGCGTGTCGCGCGATGGTGCCGCCCCTGACGCCCGGTACAAGGGGCGCCTCCTCCGGCTGCAGGCGCAGTTCAACTACTGACGTTCACCTGTCCCTCGTCCCATCCTGTCATGTTCGCATCACTCAACATCGGGCAGCGCATCACGGCGCTCGTCTTCCTCGTGCTGGCCGCGGGCGGCGCCCTCACCGGATTCGCCCTCTGGCAGCAGCAGCGCCTGGCGGGCGCCTACGATGCCCTGCTCCACGAGGAGCTGGAAGTGCGTCGACTGGCCCTGCGCGGGCAGGTGGAGTTCAAGACGCAGGTGCAGGAGTGGAAGAACGTCCTGCTGCGCGGCAGCGACGCGGCGCAGCTGGACAAGTACCGGTCGGCATTCCGGACTTCGGCGGCGGCGGTGGACGCGGCCATCGATTCGCTGCGCACCCTGGCGTCCCGCGACGCGGAGGCCGCGCGCCTGGCCGATGGGTTCCTGGCCGCGCACAAGGCGATGAACGAGAAGTACGAACACGCACTGGCAGGCTTTGCGGCTGGCGGTGGTGTCGACGTCGCCAGCGCTGACGCGGCCGTGAAGGGACAGGACCGGGCGCCCACGGAGGGTCTCACGAAGCTCGCCGACCATGCGTCGAAGCGGTCGACGGCCGTCGTCACGGCCAGTGCCGAGCGCGCGGCCGACCAGCGGCGCCTCCTGCTCGTCGTGGCGCTCGCCGTGCTCGGTCTCGCCGTCGCCCTCACGTGGCGCTTCGTCCACGGGCTTCGTGGTTCGCTCAACGGCATCGTGGAGCGGGTGGAGGCGCTGCGCACGCAGGCCATCGCCCCGCTCGAGAGTGCCGGCTCGGCCCTTGCCCGCGGAGACCTGTCGAGCGCAACGCGCGCCGACCTGACCACCGTCGCCGTCAGCGGCAACGACGAGGTGAGCCAGGTCGCGCGCTCCGTCAACGCCATGATCGACCAGACGCGCGCCACGGCGCTGGCCTTCGAGACGGCGCGTACCACGCTCGCCTCGCTGGTGAAGGAGACCGTCCACCTGACCCAGCAGGCGCAGGACGGTGACCTGCACTCGCGCGGCTCGGCCGAAGCCTACCAGGGCGGCTACCGGGACCTGGTGCTCGGCTTCAACCGCACCCTCGACGCCGCCATCGCGCCGATTGGCGAGGCGCGCGAGGTGCTGGATCGCGTGGCCGCGCGCGACCTGACCGCGCGCATGACGAAGGACTACCGCGGCGAGCACGCCGCGATCAAGGACGCGCTCAACTCCGCGGTGGCGCAGCTCGAGGAGGCGCTCACCGAACTCGACGCCGCCTCGAGCGAGGTGGCGCACGCCGGCGAGCAGATCGCCGATGGCAGCCAGTCGCTGGCGCGCGGCGCGACCGACCAGGCCGCGGCGCTGGAGGAGGCGTCGGCGAGCCTGCAGGAGCTGCGCGCCCTTGCGCAGCGCAACAACGCGGGTGCCCGGGAATCGGCGGAGCTGGCCACCGGTGCGCGAAGCTGCGTGGCGAGCGGCGTGGCGCAGACCGAGCGCCTCTCGAGCGCCATGCAGGAGATCATCGGCTCGGCCGACGCGACCGCGCGCATCGTGCGGACCATCGACGAGATTGCCTTCCAGACCAACCTGCTGGCGCTCAACGCCGCCGTGGAAGCGGCCCGTGCCGGCGACGCCGGCCGTGGCTTCGCGGTCGTGGCCGACGAGGTGCGCTCGCTGGCCATCCGCTGTGCCGACGCGGCGCGGACCACGGCCACGCTCATCGAGCAATCGGTGTCCAACGCCCACACGGGCGGCGGCATCGGCAAGGAGGTGCTGGAGACGCTGCAGCGCATCGACCGCGAGGTCACGCGCGTGAGCGAGGTCATGGGCAACCTGCAGCTGGCGGGCGAGGAGCAGGAGCGGGGCGTGTCGCACATTGCCCAGGCGGTGGAGCACCTCAACCAGGTCACGCAGCAGGTGGCCGCGGGATCCGAGGAGTCGGCGGCGGCCGCGACCGAGCTCGCCTCGCAGGCGGCGCGCTCTCGCGAGCTGGTGTCGCTCTTCCGGCTGGCACGTCGCGCGGAGGAACGCGCGGCGAGTCCGACGGTCCGGACGTCGATTCCGCTCGGCGCCCCGAGCCCGCGAACGCGGACTGGAGACGCGCGCGTGCTCGCCGACTTCTAGCGGCGCGCGCGGGCCGTCACCGGTGGTGCGCCTGCCGCAGCGCGGGGCGGCGTAGCGGCCGGAGCTGTTCGGCGTCGCGACACCACGTACATTCCGGTCGCAGGCCGCCCGCGCACGACCGCGGGCGGCGCACGCACGCGCCATCGGGATCGGGTATGTCGCCGCACGACGATCGGTTGGACTCGCCAACTACCAGCAGCGGACACGAATCGGGGAGGCGCCCGTTTGCGGGCGCGGTCACGGTCCTGACCATCCTGGGGCTGCTGGCGGCCTTGGCGGTTCCCCTCGTAGCGAGCAGGTTTCGCGCGGCCGGTGCAGCGGACCCAACCGCCGCGCCCCAGGCGCCCAGGCCGTGAGGGTGCAGCTGCGCCGAGGTTGGCAGGCGCGTAAGGAAAAACCCAACACGACGTAGGCATCTGCCCGACGTTTGTCGCGCCCGGCGACCCCGACTCTAGCTGCATCGTCGCCTGACACATGGCGAGTTCGGGTCCGGCGTCTATCGGTGGATGTCACAACGGCACCTGGGGGTGTGATGGGGAGCCCGATCGCGTCGCCATTCCCGCGGCAGATGGACCGAGACGCGCACCGCGCGCTGGTCGCCAGAGTGCTGCGCATCGAACACGAGGAGTGGGACGAGGTCATCGGGCAGTTCCTGCGTGACGGCGAAGCACCCGACGCCGTTGCACCGCGGCTCGAGCGACTGGCGGTGCTCATGGCGAGCCGCTTTCCGCCCGCGTCCGCTTTGCCGGGGGGCACGGCGGCCGTGCCGTGTCCCGCCTGCGGGTCGCGCCGCGTGTCGCGCCGATTCCGGCGTGACTTTGCCGACCCGACACTCGCCTCCTACACATACGCAGCCTGCGCCGAGTGCGGGCACGCGGTGCTGCTCGACGCCGAGGTGCCGCTGGAGGCCTACGCGTCGCCGGCGTACTACCGCGCGCAGCGTGCCGACGGCGCGGGGTATGCCGACTACGAGTCGGAGCGCCCCTATCGCGAGGCCAAGGGTGACGCGCTGGTGCGCTGGGCCCTCGCGTGGTCACGGCAGGGGCCGGCCACCCTGCTGGAAGTGGGGAGCGCCTTCGGCTTCACGCGACATGCCGCCGAACGCCTGGGGCTGCGCACCGCCGGCGTCGACCTCAATCCGTCTGCCGCCGAGGCAGCCGGGCGGCTCTACGGACTTCGCACATACGTCGGGACGCTTGCCCACGCCCTGGAGTCCGGCGCGCTGGCCGACGGCGCCGGCGGTGACCCGCGCTTCGACCTCGTGCTGTACGACTTCGTGCTGGAACACGTGGCCGACCCGGTCGCCGAGTTGCAGCTCGCGGCCGCCTGCCTGTCGCCGCACGGGACGCTGGTCCTGCGCATCCCCGGCATGGACGCGCTCGAGCTGATTCCCTTCGGGGCGCTCTATCGATCCTTCCGCCGAGACCACCTGCACCTGTTCTCGCGCGCCTCCATCGCGCGCATGCTCTCCGCGGTTGGCCTGACGCTCACGGCGTACCAGACGTCGTGTGGTGCCGACCTGCTGCGAGAGGTCCTCCCCGAGGTTGCGCTTCGTGCCTCGTACGACGAGGGACGCGGCCCCGACATCACGCTCTGCGCCGTGAAGACATCCCATGCGCCTCCCCCACATCATCCTGCCTGAGCTGGAACCGCGGCATCGCCGTCGCTTCGACGAGCACATGGACTCCGATCGCACCGGGTGGCACCGCCGGTGGACCGAGTCGATCTGGCGCCGACACCAGGACGCCCGCAACGCGCGCCTCTCGGGATGGCAGGGACCGGGCGACATGCGCCGTCGCCTGGTGCACTTCTACGACGAGTACGGCGTCGAGGGCCAGCAGTTCGTGTTGCGCGGCACGCACGTCTGGATGAGCGTCTCGCTGCCGTCGGACGAGGTGGACGCGTACGAGGCGCGGGTGCTGGCTGGAGTCGCGACGGGCGGATGGAGCACCGCCGCCAGCCGGACGGGCGTCCGCCATTGGCGGCGGGGTGGTCTGGAGGCCCGCCTGGCCATCGTGCGGCGGCACGAGGAAGACGAACGGCGTGGCTACTCGCTCCCCGATTCGTATCGCACGCTCACGCTCACGGTTCGCGCGCGCGACTACGACTCGCCAGCCAACCTGGAGCAGCGTCCCTTTCGCTGGTTCCATGACGTGGGGATGCGCCCCATGCTGAGCGCCGGCTCTCCGCGCGAGATCACGCCGGAAGCGCTGGCCGACTTCTTCCCCGCACAGCTCGAGCTGGGCTGCGGGCCATCGACCGAGGCGGGAATTCCCCACCTCTCCAACCTGCACCGCATCTACGGCGTCTCCCGCGGCGACTTCTCGTTCATCTTCTCACCCGCCGACGATCGCCTGCTCGACGTGCTGGACGCGCCGGAAGCGAAGTACGGGCAGATGACGGAGATCTACCGGCAGTGCCTGGTCGCGGAACCGACCATCTTCTATCACGCCATCCGCGAGCTCTTCGACCGCCAGCTGCTGGTGGGCCCGGTCATCACCAACAACTTCGATTGCCTCTGCGCCGAGATGGGGCTCGAGGAGATGTCACTGCGGCGGTATGACACGGAACCCTACTTCCAGATGATGCGGGCCGCACCCGGCAAGTCGATCGAGTTCGACCCGCGCGCGCGCACGCTGCTGGTGGTGGGCGTGCACGCCGACCGCCGGCTGGCGCAGATGGTGGCGCGCGAGCGCGGCATGACCGTCGCCTACGTCGATCCGGAGAGCTACCGCGACCCGGCCGGCCGGCTGATGCACTATCCGGTGGAGGCGCCACAGACCGGTGACGTGATCGTGCGTGCACCTGCCGGCGCCCGTTTCGGGGGTTTTTTGGGCGGGGTGGCGCGGGTGGGGGGTGGTCCCACCGCTTGGGGGGGGGGTGACACCGCGCGCCCGACGCTCGAAAGGCCGCACGAGGTGACGCACTCGTGATCCGCTCCCCCGATCTGCCGCGACCGTCCGCACCGGAGCGCCCGCCGCCCGTCGCCAGCGCCGCACCGGGCGTGCGGACGTCGCGCACCGGTGACTCGCTGCGCCTGCTGCTCTGCATCCCCTACTACCCGCCGGTGATTGGCGGCGCGGAAATGCACGTGGCGCGCCTGGCGGCGGCGCTGGCGCGGCGTGGCCATCGCGTCGACGTCCTCACCACCTACGCGCCGCCGATGCCGCGACGGCGCCGCTGGCGCGACCCCGACGGGACGGCCGTGACTGCGGTCGCCCACACGCTGCCGCCCACCCTTCGACCGCGCGCCTATGTGGCCGTGGTCGCCCTTCGGAT
>CAZVDJ010000019.1:3626-12825 GCA_964626245.1 uncultured Gemmatimonadaceae bacterium | reverse complement strand
TTCGCCCTGGCGCGCCCCCGCTACGACGCCGTCGAGCTCTTCCTGCCGGGGCTGCACGTCGTGTCGGGCCTGGCGGCTTCGCGTGGGCGCGGCACGGCCAGCGCCGTGATGTTCGGGAGCACGCTCGACGTGCCGCTGCTGTCGACGCTGCGGTTCGGCCGGTGGCAGCTGGCGGGCATCAGGCGCTGGGCCGACGCCGTGGTGGTGCTCAACGACCAGATGCGTCGCGACTTCCTGTCATGCGGCGTGGAGACGACGCGCACCACCTGGCTCCCCTGCAGCGTCGACACGCGGACCTTCGCCCCTCCCGCACCGCACGAGCGGGCGGCCGCCCGCGCCTCGTTGCAGCTCTCGGCCGACGACTTCGTCGTCGCGTTCGTGGGGCGCCTGGTCGCCGCGAAGAACCTGCCGGCACCGCTCGCCGGCTTCGGCCGCCTGGCGCAACGAGCCCCGCAGGCGCGGCTCGTCCTGGTGGGCGACGGCAGTGAGCGCCAGGCGCTCGAACGCCTCGCCGGCACCCTCGCGCCCGCCGGCAGCGTCCGATTCCTCGGCGAACGCATTGGCGACGACGTGGCGCAGGTGCTTCGCGCCGCCGACCTGTTTGCCATGGTCTCCCGCTCCGAGGGGATTCCCTGCGCACTCATCGAGGCCATGGCCGTTGGACTGCCCGCCCTGGTCCACGACATCCCCGCGCTTGGGCAGCTGGTCGCGCACGACGTGCACGGCGTGCGGGTCCCCGTCGACGACCTGGCGGCGCTGGAGGCGGCCCTGTCACGACTGGCCGGGGACGCCGCACTCCGTCGGGCCCTCGGCGCCAACGGGCGCCGGGTGATCGAGGAGGAATACTCCGCCGACCTGGTGGCGGCGCGGCACGAGCGACTCTATCGCGACGCCATGGCGCACCGCCGGGTGCCCTAGGGATGGACGTCCGCGAGACCGGCGGTGAGGGGACCATCGACGGTCGTGACGTGCCCGCGACGCGCACCGCCGGCGACGTGACGCTAGGCCTCGGCCTCACGCGTCTGGGACGACCGTGGGGGGTGCGGCCATCGACCATCCCCTCGGACCAGGCCGCCGAGCGTTTCCTGGCAGACGCCGTTGCCCTGGGCGTGCGGACGTTCGATACGGCCCCTTCGTACGGCAGCAGCGAGCGTCGCCTGGGTCGCTTTCTCTCGACCCTCTCGTCGTCCCGGCGCGCCGGGCTCTTCGTTGCCACGAAGTTCGGCGAATCGTGGAACGCCGCGTCGGGCGAGATCACCGTGGACCACTCGTATGACGCGCTGTGCCGGAGCCTCGACGCCAGTCTCGCCGAACTCGGGTCGGTGCAACTGGTCCAGCTGCATCGCCCCGCGCCAGCCACGTTGCGCTCGCCCGGCGTGGCGCGCGCGTTCGCGTACGCCCGCACGCTGGGCATTCCCTGCGTCGGCGCCAGCGTGAGCCGCATGGACGACGCGCGGGTTGCGCTCGACGAGCTCGGAGTCGAGTGGCTCCAGTTTCCGTATCATCTGGGGAACACCTACATGGAGGAAGCCTTCGCGCTTGCCGCCAGGCGCAACGCCCGCATCCTGGTGAACCGGCCGTTCGGGATGGGGGCGCTCGTGGGCGGCGAAGGGGCGCTCACCGCCGACGCGGCGCTGCGCGTCATCTGTGCGCACCCCATGCGCGGGGCCATCCTGTCCGGGACGATCTCGGCGGATCACCTGCGCGAGAACCTGGTGGCGCTGGAACGGGTACGCCGCGGGGACGCGGGCCGGTGAGGGCGATGACAACTCCCGACCCCGGCGGGCGATGGGCGGCCGAGCGTGCCTTCTTCGACGCCCGGGCGCGGGCCTCGCGCGAGGGGCTGGCGCCGTTCGACGATCGCGTGATGGTGCGTTACGCGCGATGGCGCCGCCTGCACTTCAACAAGGAGTTCCGCTTCCGCTTGTTGGGCGACCTCCGCGGACGGCGCGTCCTGGACGTCGGGTGCGGGGATGGCACGAACGCCGTGATCCTGGCCCGGCTTGGCGCACAGGTGACGGGCATCGACCTGTCGCCGGAGTCGATCGCACTGGCCGGCGAGCGTGCGGCAGTGAACGACGTGGCACCCCGGGTGCGGCTGCACTGCACCGCGGTCGAGGCGTTCGCACCGGGGGATGCGATGTTCGACGTGGTCTGGTGCGACGCCTTCCTTCATCACGTCCTTCCGACGCTCCACGAGACGATGGCGCGACTGCTGCGATGGCTGCGGCCCGGCGGGATCTTCATCGCGGCCGAGCCGGTGCGGCTGGCGCGCTGGCTCGACCGCATCCGCCGACTGGCGCGCACCGTGCCGGACATCGGGACACCGGACGAGCGCCCGGTGCGGTCCGGGGAACTGCGTGAAGTCCTCGAGCGACATCCGTGGCTCCGGGTGCGGTACTTCCGGCTCCTTGGTCGCGCCGACCGCCTCGTGCTGCGAGGACGGGTGATGGAGGACGCTACGTGGCCGCGCCGGTTGGCGATCGAGTCGTTGGCGCGCCTGGATCAACTGGCGCTTGCGCCCCCCTCACCGGTGCGCCGGCTGGCCAGCGTCGTCGTGCTGCACGGACACCGTCCCTGACGGCGTATGCGCGCGCAGCGGGCCCGCGCCGCTACGGACTCCCCCGCCGCACCCCCAACGACACGATGCGGCTGAGCAGGGCGCCGTACTCCAGCCCCGCCTCCAGCGCGGAGGAGGCGAACTCCTCGCTCTCCGCCACTTCGGGGTTGGGATTGGCCTCGATGAAGAAGGCGGTGCCGTCGGCGCGCAGGCGGAAGTCCAGGCGCGCATACCCGTCCAGGTGCAGCAGGCGGTAGATGCGGCGCGCCGTGGCCACGAGGCGCTGCTTCACGTCGTTGGACAGCTCGGCGGGGCCCTGCCAGATCTCCCGGCGCTCCTGCATGTTGGGGTCGTGCTTGACCCGCGCCGTGGCAATGGGGCGCGACCCGGCCACGGGGTTGTGGAAGAACAGCTCCCACGGAGGGAGCACGGTCAGGCGCGCGTTGCCCAGGATCCCCACGTAGATCTCGCGCCCGTCGATGTAGTCCTCCACGATCGCGTCGGTCTCGAGCCGCCGGTGGATGAACTCCACCCGGGCCGCCATCGCGGCGTCGTCCTCCACCACCGACGCCTGCGCGATCCCCACCGACCCCTCCTCGGTGAGGCTCTTCACGATGCGGGGATATGCCACCGCGCGCCCCATGCGCGGCTTCCGGCCGCGCCGCACCACGTCGAAGCGGGGCACCGCAATCCGATGGTAGGCCAGGATCTTCTTCGACAGCGCCTTGTCGCGCGCCAGCACCAGGCCACGCGGGTTGCACCCCGTGTACGGCACGCGCAGCAGCTCCAGGTACGACACCACGTGGTGGTCGAACTCCCGCAGCCCGAAGAAGTCCTCCAGCAGGTTGAACACGACGTGCGGCCGCCACTCCTCCACCTGCGCACGAATGGGGAGCAGTTCGTCCCGCACCCCCAGCGCGCGCACGTCGTGCCCCAGCCGCCGCAACGTGGAGACGACGTCGTACTCCGTCTTCACCTCGTAGCGCGCGCGTTCGTCCAGCCCCTCCAGCGAATCGGGGGGAAGGAGCGTGGGCTGTACCAGCACCAGGATGCGAAGGCGACGGGGCGCGCTCACCGGGTCGTGGTCACGAGGGTCGAGGAGGTCGCGGGAGGAAGGGCATCGGAGGGAATCACAGCGCGATCGACACGCGGCGGCTGTACAGGAAATGCACCGTGCGCACGGCCAGCATCCCGGCAAAGTCCAGCAGCAACTGCCGCTGCGGCCCCACCGCGCGGAGCTTGAGCTCCCGGCAGCGTCCGGTCATGTCGCGCAGCAGCTGGTCCAGCGTGAACTCGTACTCGCCCGTCCACCGCGCCACCGTGCGCCGGATCTCGCGCCGGTGGCGCTGGATGAAGTGCGACGCCAGCTCCCGGTGGCCATGGCGCGGATTGTCGGAGAAGAGTGCCTTGAGCTCGCGATCGTAGGTGGTGGGGTACTGCACGGTGTACTGCTTCCGCTTGGCCTCATAGTGCTCGCGCAACGTCGTGGAGACCTGCGAGAGCGGCTCCACGCGCTCGCGCGACCGGTGGCGCGGGCGCGCCCCCTTGATCTCGCGCATGAGGGCGTCGACGTACTCCAGCTTGCCGATCGCGGGCCACCCGGCGTAGCGCCGCTGCCAGTTGGCGCGCGGCCCCATCCACACCGCGAACGTCTCGGCGAAGTCCTCGTCGGGGTGCGCCTGCGCGTAGTAGAGCCGCAGGTGCTGCACGTGCTTGCGGCTGGCGGGATTGGGGCGGTAGGCCTCCGGATACGGCGTGCTCGACGGGCCGAACAGCTCGCGCCAGCGCTTGCGGCGGTGCAGCGCGTAGGCGTGCTGGATGGCGTGCCCCGCCTCGTGGCGCAGGATGCGCATGCACTCGCTGCGCGACCCGCCTTCCACCTCCAGCATCATCTGCCGCTCCAGCCGCATCAGGCGGGGATGCACCAGGTAGAACGGGATCGCGATCCCGGGGATCCCCTGCGGCGAGAACCACTCGCCGGAGAGCCAGCAATGCGGGTGCAGGGCGATGCCGCGCGCCGAGAGCTCGTCGTAGAGGGCCTCGACGCATTCCTCCACCCACGTGCCACCGAGGGTGAGGCCAAGGTCGCGGATGCGCAGGTCGAGCAGCGCCTCGCGCGGGAGGGATGCCCAGTCGTCGCGCCGGCGCGCGCGCGTCGCCCTAGCCGGCACGGGACGCCAGCGCCGACTCGCGGCGGCGTTGAGGACGTGGGGCGGAGCGGGAGGCGGGGGGCATGGGCCGATGCAACTTCGCGGAAGGGGTCCGACAGGGCAAGCGCTGCCCGGGGTTCAGGGCTGCACGTGCAGCTGACGGGAAAGGTAGGCGTCGCGCCCGCGGGCGTCCGCGCCACCGCCGCCCGCCGCGGAGCTCCCGTCGGCGGCGCCCCCGGCCATCATCGTCGCCACGTAGGCATCCCGCTCGAAGGCGATGACCTGCAGGTCCCATACGCAGAACGATTCGGCTCCCACCGCCGGGCGCCACGCACTCCCTGGTTGGTGCTCGCGCACGGCGACCCGCACCGGGAGTTCGTTCACGCGGTCCCACCACCCCAACACGATGTAGTCGGCCCCCTGACCCCGGTGTTCGACCATGAAGCCCACGCCCGGGCGCGAGTCCGTCACCGCGGGCTGCGGGAGGGCGCCATGGACCAAGGCGCGCCCCGCCGCGAAGTCGGGCCACTCGGCGTCGCCCGCCCCGTCTCGCGGATTCAGCACGATGGTGTAGCGCTTGAGGTACCACTCGCCGACCGGCACCACGCCGCGCGGCTGGATGGGACGAGCCTGAAAAGGGTGCATGACAGGGGCAGTCGGACGGGGCGGGTGCGGGCCGGCGGACACACCGGCGGCGCGGCGAGAGGACATCCTCGCGTGCCATCCGCGCTCAGGGACAGGCATCGAGGGCACGGAGGCCAAACTACCGGACCCGTCGCGCCCGGCAAGCCGAGCCGACGCAGCGGCGCAACGTAGCCGGTTCGTTCAACTGGCCCAGCCGCTTCCTTCAATCGGACGCGCCCCGATCGCACGCATCTTGGCTCCGTCACCGCTGCACCTCACCGCACGTTTCGATGGAGCCTCCCGTGTTGCACGACTCGACTTCCCGTCCCCGCACCGCATATACGCCTCGCACCCCCAGCGCCGCGGGCGCGCCAGCCACCACGGCCGCGCGGGGCGCCGCGCACGCGTCGCGCGCCCGCCGCGGTCGCATCATCACCGCCCTCCTCCTGGTGACGGGTGGAGCGGGCGTGACCGCCGTTGCCGCGCACGAGCTCCTCCACGCGCACATGCCGCCCCCCGCCACCAGCGAGTTCGGGCTTGGGCCGCGCACCAGCGCCAACGGGAAGTACCGCGCCTCGCTGCTCACCGACCGTCCCTTGCTCGTTGGACCCATGCAGCGCGTGACGCTGTCGATCATGGACGACAGCGGCCGAGCGGTGAACGCCGGCTCCGTCACGATCGACGGTGGCATGCCGCAGCACGGCCACGGCCTCCCCACCCGCCCTCGCGTGACGGCCACCGCGCGGGCCGGCGCATACGAGGTGGCCGGCCTTCGGTTCAACATGGGGGGATGGTGGGTGCTGAAGTTCGGCATCACCGCCACCGCCGGGACCGACAGCGTCACCTTCAACATCCGGCTGTAGGAGCCAACCATGCGACGCCTTCGCTTCCCCAGCCTCCTCGACGCACGGCGGGCGGCGCGTGCGCTCCGCGCGGCGGGGCTGGCCTCCGCGATCCTCGTGGCGGCGGTCGCCGCCGGCTCACGCCACGCCCCACCGTCCGGGTGGACGGCGGAGGAGCGCGCGGTCCTCGCCTCGTTGCGGCTGTCGGCCCTCGAGCCCCTCCCCGCCGATCCGAGCAATCGGGTGGCCGACGATCCGCGCGCCGTCGCGCTGGGACATCGCCTCTTCTTCGACGCCCGGCTCAGCGGCAACGGCAAGGTGTCGTGCGCCACCTGTCACGACCCGGCGCGCGACTTCCAGGATGGGCGCGCGCTGGCCAGGGGCGTCGGTCGCACCGATCGCCGCACCATGCCCATCGCGCACACGGCCTGGAGCAGCTGGATGTTCTGGGACGGGCGCAAGGACTCGCAGTGGGCGCAGGCGCTGGGGCCGCTGGAGAGCGCCGTGGAGCACGGCGGGACGCGGGGGCAGTATGCGCACGTCGTCGCCACGCACTACCGCGAGGCGTACGAGGAGCTGTTCGGTCGGCTCCCGTCGCTGCGGGGCGTCCCGGCGCAGTCTGGCCCCGTGGCCGACTCGGCGGCCCGGACGGCATGGGAACGCCTCTCGCCCGCCGATCGCGATGCCACGACGCAGGTCTTCGTGAACATCGGGAAGGCGATCGCCGCCTACGAGCGGCGCCTGCAGTACGCGCCCGCACGCTTTGACCAGTTTGTCGACTCGCTCGTGGCCACCGGCCGCGCGCCGGCCGGTGTCCTCTCCGCCGACGAGCAGGCGGGGCTGCGCCTCTTCACCGGCAAGGCGTCGTGCGTCAACTGCCACAACGGTCCGCTTCTCACCGACCAGTACTTCCACAACACGGGCGTGCCGGCGTCGCCGGGCCTTCCACCCGACGCGGGGCGCGCCGCCGGGGCACGCCAGGTGGTGCGGGACGAGTTCAACTGCCGGAGCCGGTGGAGCGACGCCCCCGTGAGGGCCTGCGCCACCCTGGACTACATGGTGAGCGAAGGCGACGAGCTCGCGCGCGCCTTCAAGACGCCCTCGCTTCGCAACGTGGCCGCGCGGTCACCCTACATGCACGCCGGGCAGCTCCCCGACCTCGACGCCGTGGTACGCCACTACGACCGGGCCCCGGCGTCGCCGCACGGAAGGAGCGAGCTGCGTGCGTTGCGCCTGACGACATCGGAACGGCGGCAGCTCGTCGCCTTCCTGCACGCCCTGCGCGCGCCGCTCGCCACCTCCGGCCACCTCACGGAGCGCCCGCGGTGAGCGGGCGGTTGGGCCGGGTGGCTCGCGACGCCGCCTGGCCCGCCCCGCACATCCACGACCGCGTCCACGCCATCCCCTTCGCCGCCTGACGACCATGCCACTCGCCTTGCGCCTGACGACAACCACCGTCCCTTCCCTTGCGCCGCTGGCCGGCGTCACCTTCGAACGCGTGCACGATGCGGCCACGATGGCAGCGGCGCAGCAGCGCCCCGTCGCCCTCATGGAACGTCGGCTCGCCGAGGGGCACCACGCCTGGGTCGCACGCCGCGACGGCGCCATCGTGGCGTGGGGATGGGTGGCGACCCTGAGCGCCGACATCGGCGAGCTCCAGTTCCGCTTCGCCATTCCCGCCGGCGATCGCTACCTGTGGAACTTCGTGACCACCCCTTCGGCACGTGGCCTGGGGATCTACCCCCGGCTGCTGGAGGCGATCATGCGCGAGGAAGGACGCCAGGCCTCGCGCTTCTGGATCGCGTGGGCCCCCGAGAACCACGCCTCGGGCGCCGGGATCGCCAAGGCGGGCTTCTCCCCCATGGCCGAGCTCTCCTTCGACGCGGCCGGACGCCCCGCGGTGCGCGAGATTGCACCTGGCGGCGCCGAGCCGGCCGCCCGCCTGCTGGGCCTCCCCGTGGCCACGTCGCCGCTCTCCAGCTGCTGGCGCTGCGTGCGCGCGGCCATGCCGGGTGCCCTCCCCTGCGCGCTCGGCGCCTGTCGCTGTGACTACCAGCGCTCCGAGCAGGGATGCGCGGCCTGAGCGAGCTGGGCGTGCGCCGTACAGCGCGCGCCCAGCTCGCGTGCCACGCGCTGCGTTGCTGGCCGCGGTTCGCCGCGTGCTCGTGGCCAACCGACTGCCAGGTGGCAGCGACCGTTGCGAGAACGGCGCTACAAGGCCCGGGGCGTTGCCTTCACGACCGGCTTGAACAGCAGCCCGTTGCGGGTGATGGAGTTGCCACGCATGACGAAGCTGTTGTCGAGGTCGAAGTCGATGAGCACGGTGGAGGTGCTGTCGGCGCCGACATTGATCGCCTCGCTCAGCACGATCTTGATCCCGGTGCGCGAGGCGCTCGGGAAGGTCACCGATGGGTTGCTGGAACCCGTCAGTTCCATCCCGTTCTTGAGCATGATGCCGGAGCGCTGGGGGTCGATGATGAGGCGGAAGCCGCGGTACGCGCCGGCGGGGAGCGAGTCCTGGCCGATGTCGGCCACGGCGCCGCCGCGCAGGGTCAGGAGGTCGTAGCGACGATTGGGGCGAGCGATCGTCGTCCACCCGCCCACGCGAGCACTGTCGTCCGACGCGCCGCGCGCTGCGTCGGTCGAGTCGGACTCGGCGACACGCGCGTCGACGCGCACGACGAAGATGTCAACGGACGCGACGGAGTCGAAGGGGAAGGGCGCGTCCGTGAGCTGCACGCGCAGTACGCCGGCACGCGACGCCGAGGACGTGGCGTCGGACCCGCCGCAGGCCAGCAAGGCCGCTGCGGCGGAGAGAATGAGAGGGCGTCTCATGAGGGAACGTGGTCGGGAGTGATGACATGGACCTTTCCCAAACGATGGCCCCATGAGCATCCGGCCTGCCGCGAAACAGCTCACGTCGCGCCGGTGACCTGCCGCGCGAATGGCGCCGCGCGAACGGCGCCAGGCGAACGGCGCCAGGCGAACGGCGCCAGGCGAACGGCGCCAGGCGAACGGCGCCA
>CAZVDJ010000019.1:0-3526 GCA_964626245.1 uncultured Gemmatimonadaceae bacterium | reverse complement strand
GGCGAACGGCGCCGCGGGAATGGCGCGGCGCGCTCGCCCCGCGCTACTCCTCGCGCAGCACCACCGCCGGATCGATGCGCGAGGCGCGCGTGGCCGGCACCCATCCCGCCACCAGCCCGACGATCGCCAGGACGGTCGCGCCGACGCCGAAGGCCAGCGGATCGTGCGCGCCGGCCCCAAAGAGCATCCCCTCCACGAAGCGCGACAGCCACCACGCGGCGACCGCCCCCACCACCACCCCCGCCGTCACGAGCCGAGCGACGCGTCCCATGACGAGGCGAAGGATGGCCGCCGGCGCTGATCCCAGCGCCATGCGGATCCCCAGCTCCGCGCGCCGCCGGGTCACCGCGTAGGCGGTGACGCCGTACAGGCCCACCCCCGCCAGCAGCAACGCCAGGGCACCGAAGAAGGCCGAGAGCAACGCGACCAGCCGCTCCTGCGCCAGCGACTCATCCACCTGCCGTTCCAGTGGCGTGAGGCGCAGCGACACCGCCGGGTCCACCGCCCCGAGCGCCGCCACGACCGACGGTCCCAGTGCCACCGGGGTCCCGCGCGCCGCACGCACGCTCAGCGACACCGACGACGGGACGCGCTCGGACTGCGCGATGGAGAGGTACATCGTGGGCGGAATGGTATCGCGCAGCGAGCCGTACACGGCGTCGCGCGCCAATCCGACCACCTGCAGCGTCCGTTCCGGGCGCCCGCCAAACCCCGGCTGCCGTACCACGCGCCCGATCGGGTTGCCGGCCCCCAGGTGGCGTCGCACGAAAGTCTCGTTCACCACGATCGCGTTGGGAGCGCCCATGCGGTCCCGGGTGTCCAGGTCGCGCCCGGCCAACTGCGGCGTGCCGTACGTGGCAAACCACCCCGGCGTCACGAGGTTGACGTTCGTCAGCCGTTCCTCCTCGGGGCGCGGCGGCATGCCGTCCACCTCGACGGCATCGTTCCACGTGCTCCCGCTCACCGGGGTCACGACCGAGATCGAGGCACCGGTGACGCCGGGCACCTCGGCCGCGGCTCGTTGCAGCCGTTCGTACAGCGCGACGCGTCCCGTGGAGTCCACGGCGCTGCGCGTGGCGTCGATGCGCACCACCAGCACGCGGTCGCGGTCGAAGCCCAGCCGCAACGAGGTCAGGCTGCCAAAGGTCCGAAGGAAGAGACCGGCCGCCACGACCAGCACCAGCGACAGTGCGACCTGCACCACCACGAGCCCCCCGCCCAGCCCCATGCGTCCGTCGGCCGAGTTGCCGCGCCCCTGCTCGCGCATCGCCTCCATGGGACGGGCGCGTGCCGCGCGCAGCGCGGGCGCGGTGCCAAAGAGGAGCGCGGTGGCGATGGCCGCCGCCGCAGTGAAGCCGAAGATGCGCCAGTCGAGCGCGAGCGCCAGCGACGCCGGCGAGCCATAGAGCGCCAGCTGCGACACGAGCGCCTTGCTCCCCCACACGGCCACCAGCAGCCCCAGTGCGGCCCCGACCACCGACAGCAGCACGGATTCGGAAAGGAGCTGCCGCGCCAGGCGAAGGCGGGACGCGCCTAACGCCTGCCGCACGCTCAACTCGTGCCGCCGCGCCGTGGCGCGCGCCAGCAGCAGGTTGGCGATGTTGCCGCAGGCAATCAGCAGCACCAGCCCCACCACCCCCATGATCGTGAGCAGCGGGCGCTGGTACTCGTCGCGCAGCGGCGAGGCCCCCGTGCTCGCCTCCGTCAGCGAGTAGGGCTCGCGCAGGTAGTCCGCCAGGTGCTCCGGCCGCCAGTTGGGCGGGATCGTCGCCTCCCGCACCTGCGGCTGGATGGCGCGCAGCGCCGCCGTCGCCTGCGCCAGCGACTGTCCAACACCGGTGCGCACCATCACGCGCAGCCACCAGTGCGACCGCTGGTCGAGCGAGCTCTCCGCCCCTCGAATGATGCCCTCGGCTGCCAGGGGAACGGCCACGTCGAACTTGCGCCCGACCTCGGGGCCGAAGAAGCCGGCCGGCGCCACGCCGACGATCGTGAAGACCTTCCCCTCCAGCGTGATCGCGCGCCCCACCACGTCGCGTGCGCTGCCGTACTGCCGCTCCCAGTAGTCGTGCGAGAGCACCGCCACCGGCCCGCTCTCGCCACCGCCGCGCCGGTCGTCCGATGGGGCAAGGAGGCGCCCCAGCTGGGGGGAAACTCCAAGGACGTCGAACATCGCACCGCTGGCATAGAGCGCATCCACCAGGTCCGCCTCGCCACCCGAAGCCAGGTTGAAGCGCTGCCGCGACCAGGCGAAGGCCCCGTCGAACCGGTCGGCGCGCGCGCGCACCTCCTCCCAGATCGGATTGGTGACCGAGGCGGGCCGCCCCTCGACCGTCGTGATGAGCGCCAGCCGCCCCGCGTGCGGCACGGGGAGTGCACGCAGCACCAGGGCATCCAGGATGGAGAAGATCGCCGTGTTCGCGCCGATGCCGAGCGCGAGCGAGATGATGGCAACGACCGTTACGAGCGGGGTGCGGCGCAGGGCGCGCCAGGCATCACGGAGGTCGTGCATGGGCTGCCTCGAGGGGTGGGGAGGGACATCACATTTGATGCCGCTCATTCGTCGAGGGTTGCGTTGCACGTGGGGCCGCGGGCCGGGCGCGGCATGTCACGTCAGGAACGCAAATCGTTTCGCTCCGAGCCGATTTTCGGGTTTTCGGCCGATTCGACGTGACGCGGTGGAGACCGCGATCGTAAGCGAACCAGACGCGCGACCCAGGCTGTGGAACCTGCCGCGACGCGCTCCACCTCTCCCCCTCCAGCGACCATGACACAACTCCAGTCGCGATCGGGATTCACGCTGATCGAACTGCTGACGGTCGTGACGATCGTCTCCGGCATCGCCCTTCTTGCCGCCCCCCGGTTCACCACGCTGGCGGAACGCAGCGCCCTTCGGTCTGCCCGCCAGCAGATCGAGTCGGCCATTGCCACTGCCCGCGCGTCGGCCATCCAGAAAGGACGAGAGTCCACCTTCTGGGTGCAGGGCAATCGTATCGGCGTGCGAACGGTCATCAACGATGCGGGTGCGACGACGAACACCATTCCCGGCATCGCCCTCGATTCTTCGCTGGGCGTCACGGTCAGCCTGGCAGGAGGCGCCGATACGGCGATGGTCTTCTCGCCGCGTGGTTTCGTGACGCCTCGGCTGGCAGCGGTGGCGCGCTTCCGCTTCTCGATCGGCACCCGGACGGACTCCACCTGCATCTCGATCATCGGTCAGGTCCTGGGACCCGGGTGCGTGCAATGAGGCGGCGCCAACGGATCGCCCGGCTGGCGGTGGCTGCGCGCACGGGGATGACGCTCATCGAACTCATGGTCGCGATGCTGATCCTGGGCGTCGGACTGCTGGGGATGGCGGGCACCTCCCTCACCGTCGCACGGCAGTTCGGCACGGCGGCACGCCAGGCCGACGCTGCGATGATCGTGCAGTCCCGCATGGACTCGCTGGCCAGCGTGGCCTGCAGCGCCCTCGCCCCGACCTCCTCCCCGGTGACAGGCGTCACGGTCACGCGCGGGGTGACGGAGC
>CAZVDJ010000018.1:16476-19325 GCA_964626245.1 uncultured Gemmatimonadaceae bacterium | reverse complement strand
GTTGGAAATTCCCCGGGCGTTCTCGGGCGTGTCGGACGCCACGCCTGCCACAGGTGGTTACAGACCCGTAGCCGAGCAGTTGCGGGCGCAGGGCGCCGGCGCCGCGTCGACGGGTCTGTAACCACTTACAGGCCGGTCCGTGCGTCACGGGGTGGGACAACTGAACCGCAGCGGGGTACTCTTGTGCTCCGCTGGCGCCAGCGTCGTGAACGAGGCGGCCAGTCGGCCAGCGGCGGCGTGGACCGCCGCGATCGTGATCACCACCGGTACGTGAACGGCGCGCACCACCCCCTCCAAGGTTCGTGAGGTCGTCATGCCCACTCCGGTCGCACTCGTCACCCTCGCCCTCGCCGCCTCGTCGCTCGACCTCCCGCCCATCCCTGCGCGACTGGCACCGCATCTCCCCATCCCGGCCTCGCTGGACACGATCCAGATCCGCGAGTGGAAAGTGCCGTGGGAGAACACCCGCCCGCGCGATCCGGCCGTGGCCAGGGACGGTCGCATCTGGTTCTGCGGCCAGGAAGGGAACTACATCGCCGTCCTCGACCCGCGCACCGGGCAGTTCCGCCGCTACGAGCTCGAGCCCAGCACCAACCCGCACAACCTCATCATCGACCAGCAGGGGATGGTGTGGTACGCCGGAAACCGGAACGGGCACATCGGCAAGCTCGACCCGGCCACGGGGAAGATCACCAAGTTCCCCATGCCCGACCCCGCCGCACGGGACCCACACACGCTCGTCTTCGATCGCACCGGCAGGGAGATCTGGTTCACCGTGCAGCAGGGCGGCTTTATCGGGCGCCTGACGATGGCCTCGGGCAAGGTGGACCTGGTCAAGATCCCCGCCAACGGGGCGCGTCCCTACGGCATCTGGATGGACTCTAGGAATCGTCCGTGGTTCAACGAGTTCGGCGTCCCCCGGATCGGGATGATCGAGCCGGCCACCCTGGCACTCAGGGAGTTTCCGCTCCCCGACCCCGACGCGCGCGGCCGACGCATCGCGATCACCTCCGACGACAAGGTGTGGTACGTCGACTTCAAGCGCGGCTACCTCGGGCGGCTGGACCCCAACTCCGGAAAGGTGGACGAGTGGATCGTGCCCGGCGGGAAGTACGCCGCACCCTACATGCTCACCGTCGACAACAAGGACCGCCTCTGGTTCTCGCAAACGGGCAAGCAGCCCACGCGCCTCGTGGGCTTCGATCCGCGCTCAATGCAGTTCACCGAGTCGGTTGCCGTGCCCAGCGGCGGGATCTCGGTGCGGCACGCCGTCTTCCACGGCCCCACGGGGACGATCTGGTTCGGGACCGACGCCAACACCATCGCCCGCGCCCAGCTTCCCTGACGCGATGCCAGCCCTCGGCATCGGTTCGCGGGGGCGCCGGCCGGCGCCCCCGCTGGCGTTTTCCTAACGCTTGACTGCGCCCGCGGCAGGCGCGGGCGCCGCCGCCCACTGCCGCGCCACCTCAGCGGCGCGCGCCACCACCCCCTGGATCAGGACGCTGTCCAGCGCGGCCACGGCGCCGTCCACCTGGTACGTCCCCTCCAGCGTCCGTCCCCCGTCGTCGAAGGCGAGCACCAGTCGCACGCGCTGCGGCGCGCCGCCGCTGGGCGCGGGCCGAGACGCCTCGGCCTCGTAGTAGCGCAGGCGCGGCCCGGCGAAGTAGTACCGCGCAGCCTGCCGCCCGGCCGTCCCCTGCGACAGCACCTCGCGCACCAGGCGCAACGTGTCGCCAGCCGCAAAGCCCGACAGCCGCGCCTCGGCGTCGCCCACGCGGCTCGCCCACTCCTTGCGCGTCAGCGACTCGCGGGCGCGATCGACGGTGACCGCCCACTCGCGCGCTGCGTCGCCCGGCGCCCGCACCACCCCTTCCTCCACGTCGCGCCCCGGCGCGGAGCACGCGACCGCCACCAGCGAGGCCAGAATCGCCACGCCCCTCAGCCGTCGCCACGGCCGCGACTCGCAGGTGCAACCGGGACGCGCCGGGCGACGGCGATCGCGCCGGGCATGGGGCGTGAGGAGAAGCGGGACGAGCGACATGACACCGGGTGAAGGACGTGCGCGTACAATGCACTCCTCACCCTCGCGCCGAAAGCGCCGAGCGCGCTACGACGTCTTGCACCCCTCGGTGCGCCGGGTGTCGGCCAGCGAGATGATGCGCCACGCGCCGTCGTCGCCGCGAACCAGCAGGAAATGATCGATGCCGCAGTGCGAGAACGTCGGGCCAAGGAAGAACGAGTAGTCCACCCACACCGACGCCAGCGCGCCGTCGATCTCCACCTTCTCGTTCCAGATCCGCTCGTCCCACGGCTGCGGGTGCGGCGTCCCCACCGCCTTCGCGAAGCCGTCGACGCTCGTCTCCACGATCAACCGCTGCGCCCCATCGCGCCCCTTGGCCACGGTGAGCGTACGCACCTGCGGATGGAAGACGCTGCGAACCGCGGCCGAGTCGCCGGCGCGCATCCCGTCGAAGAGGCGCTTGACCACCGCCATCACCTCCCCCGCCTCGCGGGACGACGACTGCGCGTGAGCGGGCGTCGCGACGGCGAAGGTTGCGGCGAGCGCCAGGACAAGCATGAGGAAGCGCGACGTGCGGTGCATGACGGTGTCCGAAAGAGTTGGTGAGAGCTACGAGCCGCCTCTGCTGGAGGTCCCCGCACTCCTCCGCGGCTTCGCGGCCTCGCCTGAGCCCCGGAGTTGTCTCACGCGAAGGCGCGACGTGTGGAGTCGGGGCAGGCGCGAGCGCGTGGCGGCGGCGACAGCCGGTGAACAATGCCGATCGGGAGCCGACCGCGCGACGTGGTGCGGACGACCGGCGAGGCGAGGGGGACCAACTCCCTACTTCGCC
>CAZVDJ010000018.1:0-16466 GCA_964626245.1 uncultured Gemmatimonadaceae bacterium | reverse complement strand
GCGGTCGCGATGACGTGGCCGTCCATCGCCGCCAGCAGCGACGCCTTGGTTGGCTGCGGCAGCTCGCCCAGCACCGTGTCCAGGGCGTAGAGCTTGTGGAAGTAGCGGTGCCGGCCGATCGGGGGACATGGCCCGCCGTAGCCGAAGTCGTTCATGTCGTTCATTCCCACGCGCGTCCCGGGCGGCAGGGCGCCGGACTCCACACCCCCCGGCACCCCATCGCTCTCGGGCGGAATGTCCCACAACACCCAGTGCACCCAGACGCGCTTGGGCGCCGCCGGATCCGGCGCATCGGGATCGTCGACGATCAGGGCGAGACTGCGCGTCCCGGCGGGGATCCCCGACCAGGCCAGCGGCGGCGACGACTCTTCGCCCTGGCAGGTGTGCCCGGCTGGAATCGACCCGCCGTGCGTGAAGGCGGAGGATGTGAGGCTGAGCGGCATTGGCGTGTTGGTCGAGGCCCTTCAGTCGGCGAGGAGGAATTCGCGCACGCTGGAGGCCACGCGGTCCAGCGGTGCTCGCTCGAACGGATGCGGCGTGCGTGGCAACACCTCCAGCTCGGCACCGGGGAGCCAGGAGCGCACCTCGGCGCTTTCTTCCACCGAGACCGTGGTGTCGCGGTCTCCCACCATGACCCTCACCGGGTGCGGAATGGCGCGATAGTCGGCCTCGGCCAGCGGCGCGTGGTCTCCCATCCACGTCATCATCTCGCCGGTGGCGGCAACCAGCGCCTCCCAGCCGGCGGCGGTGTGCAGCGCCTCGAGGCGCTGCGCAAAGGACGGGACCTTGGCCCGCATCGTGGCCACGTCCAGCATGGCCGCCTCGCGACGCGCCTGGGCGGGGTGCCAGCGCAGTTTGGTGCCAAGGGTCATCATGCGCTCCACCCGTCCCGGATGGTGGCGGGCCATCCAGAGCGCGACGTATCCCCCCATGCTGTAGCCTAAGAGGCGCACGGTGGCGATGTCCTGCGCATCGAGCGCATCCACCAGCTGGCGCCCCAACGACTCGATGCGGATGCGCCACGGATCGCCGGCGGGCGGCGTGGCGCCGTGCCCCTCGAACTCCGGCAGCTGCACGGCGCGCCCGGCAGTGGCGGGCGCAATGGCGCTGGCCAGCGGCGCCAGCTGCGCGCGCGTCCCCAGCGCACCGTGCAGGAGGATCAGGGGCGCGGACATGTCAGCCGATGCAGGGGATGCGTCCCGTCGTCGCGGCCAGGTCGCGGGGGGACGCGCGATGCGTGTCCACCCCGGTTGGCATGCGGATCAATCCTTGACGCGAACCTCGAGCGGTGCCGCGTCCACTTGCACCTCACGGGCCGCCTCGCTCATGGGCACGATCACGCGCTGCGACGGCGTCACGGCGAGAATCCCCAGGCGCGTGACGGCGGTGAGGAGCGGAATGCCGATGCCGGTCCCGACCAGGACCAGGTTGGCGGCCAGCAGGCGGCCCGTCCATCGGTTCACCAGCGTGCGATCACGCGTGGTGACCACGGCGACGGCGGCGGCGCCGTTCACCAGGACAAAAAGCGCCGCCGAGTAGGTGAAGGCGCCCGATCCCACGCGGGCGAGCCAGTCCAGCACTGCGGTTTCCATGCGGACGTCCTCCGCCGGGGCCATCCGCGCGTCGCCGGGGTTGGGGGAGCGACGGGCGGCAGGCCGTGAGTGCTCGCTACGGTAGCACTCAGGGCCCGATCCGGCGAGAGGCAGTTCCTTTCAGCGCATTCCTGATCCGTCGCTTGGCTTCGCCGGTGCGCTCCCCCGGGTAGCGCACGAAGGCCTCGACCCCGGCCAGGTAGACGCTTCCCAGCACGTGGATCGTGGGGGCATCGGGCTGGATGGGCGCGGTTGGGTCGGGGACCATTTCCACGGAACCGGCCAGCGAGTCCACCGACATCTCCACGCGCACCCCCGGCGGGAAATACAGCTCCACCGACCCCAGGACCACGTGCAGCTCGATCACCGAGATGCCGCTGGGAATGCGAGCCTCCCGCAAGTCGATCACCGTGCTCCCCAACACACAGACGATGCGCAGCTGCCGCGGCATCTCCCAGTCACCGCGCCGCTCCTGGCCGCTGAAGAAGGCGGTGACGCCGGCGATGTCGCGCACCTCGTGCGCCGGTACGATGCGATGGCGAGGGTCTCGAACGGGGAGGAGAGCGCTCATGGTCGCGTCCTGCGAGGTCGGGAGACGGGGCGTGTCAGGCGGGAATGTCGGGCGCAAAGCCCAGGGAATGCAGCAGCGACTCCAGCAGCGCCGCGTCGGGGACGGTCCCTTGCGCCAGCCTCGGGCCGCCGCCACCGCGCCCCCCAACAGCCGACAGCGCCTGCTTGAGCGCCTTGCCGGCGTCGATCGTGCTGTCCTCGGACGTGGCCAGGAGGATGGACGGCGGGTCCTGCACCACCGAGGCGTACACCGCGCGCGGCAGCCCCGCAAAGGCCAGGGCAAAGGCGCGCACGTCGTCGGCCTTGCCCGCTGGACGCCGCTCGACCAGGCGCCTCAGGCCGTCGCTCCCCTCTGGCATCGCCTCATGGCGGGCGCGGGCCCGTGACGCGGCAACCTCGCCCTCGAGCTTGCGACGCTCGGCGTCCGACGCCTTGAGCTGATCGGCCAGGGCGGGGACCAGCGCCGGCAGTTCGTCCACGCTGCACGAGAGCCCCTGCGCCATCCCGGCAAGGCTGTCGTAGTCAGCCCGGGCGCGTGCGATGGCGCGCGCACCGCACAGGAACTCCACGCGGGTCGCCTTCCGCACCTTTTCCACCCGGCGCAACGTGATGGCACCAATCTCGCCCGTGGCGCGAACGTGCGTCCCGCCGCAGGCGGAGCGATCGAGCCCATCGATCTCGACGATGCGAAGTTCCCCGCTGCGATCGCTCGGCTTGCGAAGGCCGGCGGCCAGCGCCGCGTCCTCGAACAGCACCCGGACGGTCCGATTCTCGGAGGCTGCGGCATTCGCCCTCCGTTCCAGTTCACGCAGCGCATTCGCCGTCACGTTCGCCGGGGCGCCATCCGCCGTGGCGAGGTCGAGCGTGGAGGCCTCGGCACCAAAGTGGACGCTCACCGTCTCCCAGCCGAAGCCATCGGCGGCGATCGCCGAGAGGAGGTGCTGTCCGGTGTGCTGCTGCATGTGGTCCCATCGCCGGGGCCAGTCGATCGCTCCCTCGACGGTCGCCCCCGGCGCCACGGTGAGCGGCGACTCGAGCAGGTGGGCCACGCGGTCGCCTTCGTCCACCACGTCCAGCACGGCCGTGCCGTCCACGCGTCCCAGGTCGTGCGGCTGCCCGCCCGAGGTGGGGTAGAAGGCGGAGCGGTCGAGGTAGAGGCGCTTCCCCTCATCGGCGACGTCGACGACGCAACCCGAGAAGCGGACGCGATAGGCGTCCCGGTAGTACAGGCGATCGGTCATCGCGAGAGCGGCCCCGGCCCTAACGGCTGGCGGCGGGTGGTGCGGCAGCGGGCGACTCGCCGGCTCGGCAGCGCACGCAGATCATCGGGACACCCACGGCCATGAGCATGCGGCGCGTGATGGACCCGTGCAGGTGCTTGGCGCACAGGATGCGCCGGCAGCGTTCGCACACCCCGCCGGTGTTGACGGCGAAGGGGACGTTGCACTCATCGCACTCGGTCCTGAAGATCGACTTCTGGAAGATCGGCACGGCCGCGGGGGATGCGCGAGGAGGGGCGGGAGACGGCGGGGAATCTATGCGGTCGGGGCGAAGTCGTCGTCCCACACCACCGGGTCGCCGACCCGCACGATCCCGCCCGCGATCACGCGGCCGAACGCGCCACCGCCCCAGTCGGGGAACATCACGTCGCGCAGCCCGGGGAGCGCCTCGTCCATGCGTTCGCACGGCTTGGTCTCGCCGCGAATGGCCAGGCGGCACTCGCCCAGGCGCAGGATCCGTCCGCGCGCGCCGGCCAGCGCGCAGGCGGCAATGAGGATGTTGGCACGGCGCGCCGACGGGTCGAGGGCGGCCCCCAGGCGTTCCATGTGCGCGGCCCAGACCTCCTCTTCCACCAGCGTGACCTGCCGCCAGCCGCCGCGGTTGGCGTTCCCCACGATCCCCTGCGCGTCGAGTTGCAGCTCGCGGACGGGATCCATCGGCCCCAGGCGCATGCGCTTGACCCAGAGCCGTACCACGCGCCCCGTCGCGGCGCCGGCTGGCCCGGCGGCCGGGTCGCTGGCGAGCCCCGTCGCGGTCGCGCGGGGATCAGGCATGGGCCGGCGCCGAGGAGCGGAACATGAAGAAGACCGCCCCCAGGATGCAGAGCGCTGCCCAGAGGTAGTCGAGCTTGAGCGGCTGGCGCATGTACACCACGGCAAAGGGAACGAAGACGGCAAGCGTGATCGCTTCCTGCAGGATCTTGAGCTGCGGGAGCGACAGGACGGTGTAGCCGATGCGGTTGGCCGGGACCTGCAGCAGGTACTCGAAGAGCGCGATGCCCCAGCTGGCGAAGGCCGCGACGTACCAGGTGCGCCCCGACAGGTTCCGGAGGTGCGCGTACCAGGCGAAGGTCATGAAGACGTTGGAGCAGGCGAGGAGGACGACGGTTCGGACGAGCGGCGTCATGGGTGCGGTCGCGGGGCGAGTCTCACAGTTCGCGCACGAACCAGGCGCGCGCTCCGGCGAAGTCGAGGATGAGGATCCCGCCTGCCCCTTCTACCAGGCGGGCGGTGGAGTCGTGGGCGGTGGTGGGGCTCTCGGTGTGCAGCTGGTCGCCTTCCACGCGATAGCAGAGCGGGAGCACCTGGCGGCGGTCGCCGGCATCGAAGGCGTAGAGGAGCCGCCCTCCCGGCTGGAACTCCATGCTCACGCCGGGGGCGAAGTCGAGCGAGGCATCGGCACGCAGGAGGCGCCAGCGACCCAGCAGGGGCGGGCGATCGGCGGGAGTCATGTCCCCAAAGGTACCGCCGGCGCGCTCCCGGCAAGGGGGGCGCGCCGGCGGTGAGGACCACGGCGGAAGGAGCGAAGCGCGGCGCGCCTGCTACTTCTTCTGGGCCTCCTTGAGCCACTTCACCGCCGCCTTGAACGCCTTCTCCTTGCCGCCATGGCCGGCGTCGCCGAAGAAGGCGCGGTGCTTGGGGCGCCAGGCCCCTTCCTTGGTGCGGTGATACCCGACGCGGACGAAGTAGCCGTGGGTGCGGGTGGACTCCTGGTCGATGCGGCTGATGCCCGGCACCGCGGTGGAGCCGCTCTTCCGCTTGGCCGGCGCCTTCTTCGCGGCCTTGGCCGGCGCCTTCTTCGCCGCCGCCTTCTTCGCTGCCTTCTTCGCTGCCATGGGACGTTGGGGCTGGGACGCGGGCGCCTGACGAGCCGCCCGGCATCGTGGACCTGCAGGGAGAACGGGTGGAACCGGCGCTGCGGCGACCGCCGGTGCCGGGTGCGAGGTGCAAGGTGCGAGGCCGGCGCGACCGGGGGGCCTAGTATAGCATCGCCGGCCCGATTCCGCCCCCCCTGCCTCACGTGCCGCGCTAGGCAAGACTACCGTTAGGCCGCGCCGGTCACAAACTCGCCGTATCCGGTGCGCCTGACGCGGGGCATCTGACGCGCGGCTGACGGGCGCCGGGCTGCCTGACGCGGCTCCGCCTGACGCGGCTCCGCCTGACGCGGCTCCGCCTGACGCGGCATTGCCTGACGCGGCATTGCCTGACGCGGCATTGCCTGACGCGGCGCGGTCCGGCATTGCCTGACGCGGCGCGGTCCGGCATTGCCTGACGCGAGGCCCGCCTCACGCGGGACGGCCCGGCGTGCCTGACGCGAGCCCCGCCTCACGCGGGACGGCCCGGCGTGCCTGACGCGAGCCCTGCCTCACACGGGACGGCCCGGCGTGCCTGACGCGTACCCCGCCTGACGCGAGCAGCGCCCGGGGCGCGGTCCGCCTGACGCCCTGCGCGACCGCCCGACACGAGAAGGGCCCCGCGCCGATGGGACGGCACGGGGCCCGAACGTGCAACCCACATGTGTCAGAACCGTTCGCGGAACTTGCGGAACCCGTCCTGCAGGTCGCTCGCCAGCGACTTCGCGGCATCACCCAGGTCGTCCATCACGCTCCCGTCGCCGTCCTTGTCGAACGTCGCCACCTTGGCCTTGAGCTCGGCCAGCTTGGCGTCCAGCTGCGTGTCCAGCTTGGCCAGTTCATCCTTCGCGTCGGCCTTGGCCAGGTGCATCTTCAGGCGCAGCTCATCGCGCTCCTGCTCGAGTTCGGTCACGAGCTGCTGCAACCGCTGGCGCCATTCGGTCATGGGATCCTCTCTGGGTGTAGGGAAGGCGCAGCGCGGCGCGGGAATGGACCCGCCAGCCCCTGGGCCGCCGCCGCTGCGCCGGACGTCGGTCGCGCGCGGAGCCTAACGATCCGGGTACCCGGGCAGCGGCGAGACGTGCACCGCCGTCCCGTAGCACAGCACCTCGGTCACCCCCTTCATCAACTCGGTGGCGTCGTAGCGCACGCAGATCACCGCGTTTGCCCCCAGCGCCTCGGCGTGCGCGATCATCTGGGCAAAGGCGTCGGAGCGCGTCCGCTCGCACAGCTCGGTCATGAGGGTGATGTTCCCCCCGATGATGGTCTGCAGCCCCGCGCCGATCGTCCCGAAGACCGAGCGCGATCGCACGATGATCCCGCGCACGATCCCGAGCGTCGCGTCGATCGCGTAGCCGTCGAGCGTCATGGCCATGGTCACCATCGAAGCCTTCATGCCGTCCCCTCCCGGCCGCGCCGGGACCTGAAGGTGGTTCCACGACCGGCCGCCGCGCCGCAGCCGGCACGAGGCGCCGGCCCGTGGCAGCCGGTCGTGACGCCGCCGCTAGAAGCGGAAGCCCATCAACGCCGACACGAGCGAGCGCTCGCGACGCTGCAGCGCGAGGGCGCCGTCGTCGCCGCGCACCCGGTGCAGGCGCGCCTCGACAAACGGGCGATAGCGCGCCCCCTGGTAGTCCACGCCGATCCCGGCATGCACGCCCAACGCCACGCCGTTCGTCCCCGTCTGCCCGTAGGCGCCGCCGCCGGCCAGCAGGTGCGGCGCCACGTCACGCACCTCGTGCCGGTAGAACAGCCCGCCCACCGCCGCCATGGTGCGCACCGACTGGCCGCCAAAGACCAGGTCGCCGACCGACATCGCCGACCTGGGAGATTGCGCGTAGAGCACGTCCACCCGCACCCCCACCCCCGAGGCGCGCGGCCCCAGTTCGATGGACGCCTGCACCTGGCCGCCGATGTCGGCGCCGTTCCCGGTACGCGGCAGCGTCACCCCACCCGCCAGGCGAATGTCCTGCCCGAACGCGGGCGCGGCCGACGCCCCGCTCATGAGTGCCAGCATCACGCCGGCCGCGAGCACGGGCCTCAGCGCCGTCGCCACACGCGCCACGGTGCGCCGCGACGGGCAGCGCCCGGCGGACTCAAGTGAACCCAGGGCCTTGCTGGAGGTTGGCATGCGCTCGTCATCCTGTCGACTCGTCAGGCACCGGCGCCCACCGGGCGTCGCGTGCGGTTGATGCAAACTGCGCCCTGCACGGCCACCCGGCAATGCATCCCATCCCGTGGAGCTGCGCCGCCGCCCGCCCTATCCGTAGAGGTCGGCGGGGTCGGCGGCCGCCAGCTCCACGAAGTAGCCGGCGAGCTTCTCTGCCGCGTCGGAGACGAAGCGCGCACCCGCCTCGGCGCTGGCGCCGGCCGGGTTGCCGACCCCGGTGTCGTCGGTCACGCTGGGCCAGTCCCGCTGTGCCCACGCCCACCCCTCGCGCAGCGCCGCGATGCGGAAGCGGCGGGCGAGCCCGGGCCCTGCCTCGCGCAACGAACGCACCTGCTGCGGCACCAGGTGCTGCATCACGCTCGTCTCCAGGGCCCCGGCATGGTCGCCCGGTTCGTCGAAGTACTGCCGGGCGTCGAGGATCGTCCACCAGTTCACGAACGACAGGAAGAGCGACGTGGACGGTTGCAGCTCGCGGAGGATCGGCTTGAAGTCGTTCCCGCCATGCCCGTTGACGATGACGAACTTGCGCGCGCCGTGCGGTTCGATGGCGCGCAGCAGGTCGCGCAGCAGCGCGAGCTGCGTGCTGGGATTCAGGTTGAGGCAGTACGGAACGGCGAGCTGTCCCGTGTTCACGCCAAAGGGGATGGCCGGCAGCACCACCACGCGCGCCCCGCGCGCCCACGCGTGCCCCGCCGCCGCAATCGCCACCTCGCGCGCCTCGACCACGTCGGTCTCGTACGGAAGGTGGAAGTTGTGCGCCTCGGTGGCCCCCCACGGCAGGACCACCACGTCGTACGACGCCTCACGCACGGTGCCATAGGCCGACTCGGCCAGGACCCACGGTCTCGTCTCCATGACCCTAACGTCGCGCCCGGGTGCAGTCGACGCCAGCGGCAACGGCGGCGAGTGCCGATGCGCGGGCCGGGACAGGGGACGAGCGCGTGCCAATACGCCAGGCGATGGGCGACGCGCGCCGCCGATCGGCGTTAGGCGCGACGCTCAGTCGACGCGGGCAATGGCGGTGCGGGGGGCACGCAGGAGCACCGCCGGCGTGCGAAGCCCGCCGATCGCCAGCACCACGTCCAGCGAATCGCCGGTGGGCCAGGCAGGACCGCCCCGCACCACGAACTCCACCGTTCGCGCCCCGGGCTCACGCGGCGCCTCCTCGCGCGGCTGCACCGCCACCAGTTCGTCGCCATGCGCCAGCCAGGCACCGTCGGGGCGCAGCGCCCCCGGCACCCCCGCGGAGTCGCTCGTGCTCACGCGCAACACGGCAATGAGCGGGTCGCCCGCCGCCCGGCCCACGGCCGGCTGGAAGGATCGCCACGCCTCCACCGTCATGGTGAACGACATCCCGTCGGCCTCGACCGCCGTCGGAACGGCGCGCAGCGCCTGGGCACTGGTCATGGAGGGGACGGCGTCGCCGGGAGCGGGGGACTGACAGGCCAGCAGCCAGGTCGTGGCGCCGAGCAGCCAGGTCGGTCGCAGCAGGCCGCCCGCCAGTCGGCGAGCGGCCGCGGGTCGCCCGTGGGGGCGCCGATCAGTGGCTGGCAAAGACCTTCGTCGTGCCGTCCTTGGTGAAGGCCACGACGTCGTACTTGTCCTTTCGCCCGCCCGGCACTTCCATCCCCGGGCTCCCCACCGGCATTCCGGGGGCGGCGATCCCGGCAATGGCCGGCTTGTCCCGCAGCATGCGCTGGATGTCGGCGGCCGGTACGTGTCCTTCCACCACGTAGCCATTCACGATGGCCGTGTGGCACGACGCCAGCCTTGGCCCTACGCCGAGCCTGGTCTTTCGCGCCTGCAGTTCGGCTTCGGGGAGGTCGAACACCTCGGCGACGAAGCCGGCTTCCCGCACGTGATCCACCCAGTTCTTGCAGCAGCCGCACGTGGGCGACTTGTAGATCTTGATCACCGTCTTGGCGGCCGGCGTGACCGCTGCCGCAACCAACGGCGCGCCGGCCGCCGACTCGGTGCGAAGGGCCGCATCACCCCGCGTGGCGAGCGCCCCCGCCGAGGTGAGGGCGACGGCAAAGGCGGCAAGGGCGATCGTGACTGGGCGCGTCATGGGCAGGCGGGTTGGCGCGGGAGCGCGCGAGGGCGAGTGCGAAGGCGATCGGGAGCTGGTGATACCCCGATGGACCCTAGCCCGCCCCATTCCGCTTGGCAACCCGTCAGCGGCGGGAGCGATTGTAGAGGATGGTGGCTCCTACGCCGGGGAGCGAGACGACCACACCGCCCAGCGCCCAGCACAGCGGTCCACACGCGCGGCGGTCCGCGTCGTAGAGCCGGTTCCCCAGCCGGACCACTCCCGCCGACGCCAGGAGTCCCAACGCCGAGCCACCCAGCGCGGCGCCAACGTTCCCGTCGCCTGCGATGGCAGCCGGCACCGCGGCGGTGGCGAGCCAGGTGGCGGTGTAGGCGCCGATGTATCCCGCCCGCGAGGCCCCTTCTTCGCCAGCACCCATGCGCTCTGCGGCCCGCTTGGCTGCGAACCCCACGCCGAAAAAGGCGACCGGCGCGACGACCGTCCCCGCCGTGACCTGCAGCGCGACCCGCGACGACGACAGCGTCGGTGTGCCGTCCGCGGTTTGGGCCGCCACACCTGGCACGAGCGTCAGGAGGAGAACACCGGCCAATGCCGCATGTGCCGCGACCTTACTCATTGGGCGATTCCACCAGCGTCATCGACTTCAGTTCGGCACCGTTGACCAGGACGCGCAGGTTGTTGCTGCGTGGGTCGACGGGGACCAGGAAGAAGAAGTCGCCCTTGGGCGGATAGCGCATGCTGAGCCCCACCATCCGTTCTCCGTCCCGGAACGTCACCTCCACCAGCTTGCTGCCGCGCAGCCGCGGATCGGTGGAGGCGATGTCGCCGCCCTCCACGTGTGCGGCGTTGCCGTCGAACGACTTGACGAAGAAGAGCGCCTTGAGTTCGGCCAGGTGGATCTTGGACATCGACCCGTCAGGAGCACGAAGGTGACACCAGGGACGAGCGGGATCGACGTCGAGGCTGCTCCCCTTGAGCAGTCGCCCATCCGAGAACCGCGCCACGACCTGATTGGCCATCGCGTACCGCCTCCGAGTCGGTAGGTGCCGGCGGGTGGCCTTCCTGCGCCACGCCGAGCCGGATACGCCATCCCCGCCCTCCCGCCCCGTCGCGCGCAACATAGGCAACCTGATGGCGCGCAGAAAGCCGCGCGGTGACCCGCGGCGCGGCACGCGTTGCAGAGGCCGCGAAGCGGCGGAGCAGCGGCGCCTGAAGGGACGGGTCCGGCGCTGAACCCGCGCGCCTGACGAGCCGTAGTGCATGCTGGTACGGCGCACCGTGGCGCCGTAGCTTGCGACCGCAGGCGCTGCGCCCCGCACGGGGTGCCCCAGCCCGCAGCATGCCCGTCCCGCTGGAGAGCGTGAACCCATGGAAGAGATCAAGGTTGCCGGTGCCAACCTCAAGGCCAAGCTCAAGGAGCTGATTCGCGAGGGGAACATCCGTCGCGTGGTCATCCGGAATCCGCAGGGGCGAACCCTGCTCGACCTCCCGCTCAGCGCCGGCGTTGCCGGGGCAGCGCTCCTCCCCTTCTGGGCCGCGATCGGGACCATCGCGGCGCTGGCCTCGGACTACACCGTTGCCGTGGAGCGTGACCCGGGCGTCGCGGTGCGAAAGGCCGACACCCCGCCCACCACCTGACCGCGCGCTGCGCCCCGCTCAGGAGGCGGCGCGCAGCTCGTGCAGCCGGTCCTCCACGAGCGTCACCAGCTCGCCCATCCCCGCCGCGTCAAAGACGAGGCGCGCCCCGGCCGCGGCGTAGATGGCGGGGAGGCCGCGCGTCCCGCCCAGCGCCAGCGCCGCCTTGTAGCGCGCCACGGTGGCCGCGCGGTCGCGCTGCGCGTCACGCCACAGCTGCAGCGCCCCCAGCTGCGCGATGCCGTACTCGATGTAGTAGAACGGCAGCTCGAAGATGTGCAGCTGGCGGTACCAGCGCGCCACGCGTTCCCGCGACAGCCCCGACCAGTCCACGCCACGCTCGAAGCGCTCGCGCAGCGCCAGCCACGCCGCGTCGCGCGCCGCGGCGTCGCCCCCGTTCCCGCTGGTGTAGATCCACCGCTGGAAGGCATCCACGCTCGCGATGTGCACCAGGCTCGTGAGCACGTCCTCCAGCTGCTCGATCTCGACCGCGCGCGCCTCGTCAGGCGTGTAGTAGCCGATGGGGCGCTCGAGGAGCGGGGTGACGAGCAGCTCCATGCTCATCGACGCCAGCTCCGCCGCCTCGTGCCCCGTCCCCCGCAGCCAGATGAGCGGCTGCCGGTGCGCCGCAAAGTCGTGGAACGAGTGACCCGCCTCGTGCACCAGCGTGTTGACGTCGTCAGGCACCCCCACCGCATTCATGAAGATGAACGGCTTGCCGCGCCACGGGAGCTTGGTGCAGTAGCCCCCGGGCGCCTTTCCCGGACGGCTCTCCAGGTCGAGCAAACCCTCGTCGGCCATCACGCGGAACTGTTCGCCCAGCTCGGCGTCCAGCGCGTCAAAGATGCGCTGCGCCGGCGCCACGAAGCCCTCGCGGTCGGCGAACGGGCGCACGGGCCGCTCGCTCTCCAGCTGCACCGCCGTGTCCCAGGGGCGCAGCGTCTCCACCCCCAGCACCCGCTGGCGGTGGGTCATGAGCCGCTCAACGGCCGGAGCGGCCGTCGCTTCCACCGCCGCATGGAAGCGGGCACAGTCGTCGGGGGTGTAGTCGAAGCGGTGCTTGGCCCGGAAGGCGTACTCCATGTGGTTGGCGAAGCCGGCGTTGGCCGCCACGCGCTGACGCAGCGCGAACATGGTGTCGAAGAGCGCCGCCAGCTCGTCGCGGCGCGCCAGGTACGCCTCGGCCCCCAGGCGAAAGGCGCGCTCGCGCACGCCACGGTCGCGCTCGCGCAGGTGCGGCTGCAACTGCGGAATGGTCACGCGCGCCCCGTCCCACTCGGCATCCAGGCCACCGGTGATCTTCTGGTACTGCGCGATGTGCTCCTCCAACTCGGCGAAGAGCGGGACGTTCTCCTCGCGGAAGATCTCGATGTCGGTGCGGAAGCCGCGCAGCACCACCGCCATGTCCTCGCGCGTCCACCCCAGCGCCGCCAGTCGCTCCGCCAGGTGCACGTTCTGCTCGCCCACCTTGGGGAAGATCTCCGACGACCAGCGGAGGTTTGCCGCCTCCTTGCCGGCGTCGGCGGTGTCGCAGGTGTAGGCGATCATCGCCACCGTCCCCGCCTCGTCCACCACGGCACTCAGCCGCGACCACGCATCGAGCCACGCCTCCACCGTGTCGGCCGAGAGCGGCGCTGCCGCCAGGGCGGCATAGTACGGGGCGATGTCGTCCCACGCCGCATCGGCGAGTGACTGGGGCGTCTGCGGAATGTCGAGCGTCACGGCCGGCACCAAGCGAGAAGGCGCCGCGCGCCCCCCTCGTGGGAGCGCGCGGCGCCGCAAGTTACCCCGCCGGCATTCCGGCAGGCGAGACACCAGTCGACCCGCCGGGTGAGGCGCCGGGTTCGGCCTCGGTCACGCCATGCGGGACGTGCGACCTACTTGCCCGCCGGCGGGAGGATCACCTTGTCGATCACGTGGATCACGCCGTTCGACGCCTTCACGTCGGCCTTGGCCACGTGCGCGTCGTTGATCATGAGCGTGCTGCCCATCGGGGCAATCTTGATCTCGGCGCCGTTGACCGTCTTGGCACTGGTGAGCTTGGCGGCCGCCGACGACGGCACGTCGCCCGCGACGACGTGGTACAGCAGGATCGCCTTGAGCTGCTCCGGGTTGGCCAGGAGCTTGTCCAGCGTACCGGCGGGGAGCTTGGCGAACGCCTCGTCCGTCGGCGCGAAGACGGTGAAGGGCCCCTTCCCCTTGAGGGTGGCGATGAGTCCCGTCTTCTCGAGCGCCGTCGCCAGCGTCTTGAACGAACCGGCGGCCACCGCCGTCTCCACGATGTCCTTGCCCTGCGCCGACGCCGGCGCGGAGGCCGCCACGAGCGTGACCGCCAGCGCGGCGGTCGCGAGGATGCGCTGCATGATGCGTACGACTCCTGTCACGAATGGGGCCCGGGTCGACGCGGCACCATGCCGCCGCCCGGGATTCAGCATCGGGTGAATGACGGCCGGGCGCCTCCCGGTTCCCGCATGGCGCGCGGGAACTTCCGCGGGCGTGCGTGGCGTTCGTCTGCAGCTAGTGATTAGGTGTTGTCTCGGACCGCTGGTCCGGACCGCCGGTCACCCCGGCGGTGATCCGCGTCACGGGACCGGATTCGGCGCGGAACCGGCGCGTGCCGTGGCGTGAGCCCCCTCGCCATCGCCCAGTGCTTGCAGCTGAAGGCGCAGCCGGTCCACGGTGCGCGGCAACTCGCGCAGCAATCGCGACACGTCGGCCGATTCGGCCACCTGCCGCGTCTCCGCCACCAGGCCGGCCATCACCTCGGTCAGCGGGTCCTCGGCGCGCATGGCCGGCACCAGGCGCTCGTACTGGCGCAGCACGCGGTCCAGCGCGGCCACGCCGAGTGCCAGGCGCTGCAGCTCACGGGCAGCGGACGCCGCCGGATCGTGCCCGGCGTCGTCGTCCCCCGGCAACGACGCGTCACTCGTCATCTCGTCCAGATAGCGGCTCACCACCGCGTGCTCGCCCGACCGCTGCTGCCAGGGGTCCCGATAGGCCTCGACCAGCGCCCGCACCTCTCCGCCGACGCCGAACAGGGGGACCAGCCGAACCGCCCGCTGCACATGGCTCCCGTCGGGAAGCCGCACGAGCGCGTCGCCAGACCACGGGGCGCGCGCCGCCACCACCGCGTCCCACTCGGCGGAGGCCCCGTTCAGCCAGAGCGTGCGGAGCGACGACGCCTGCGCCCCGATCACCCCTCTGCGATGGCGGTCGAGCAGGGCAAAGGTGGCGGCGTTGCAGTCGAGCACCTCGCCCCCCGCCCCCACGATCAGGAGCGGGTCGGCGGCGACGTCCAGTGCGTTCGAGCGGAGACGCTGGAGCTCGGTGGAGCCGGGAGGCTCGTCCCCCCCACCACGCGCTGACTCCGCTGGCACGCCGCGGTCGGCTCCACCCACGCGACGCCTGCCGCCGCCGAGGGGGAGCATCCCGGTGCGCACGCCCACGGCAATCCCGGCCGCGAAGGCCGGGAGTCCGATGACGACAAGGGCGGTGGCGAGGGTCACGGGCGGTGGCGGAATGGGGAGCACCCGCGCCCTCGCGCGGGGTAGCGCGACGACACGTCCCTTGCGGTGCTCTCGTTTCTGTAAAGTCTCGGCCCCCTCGATCGTCTCCTGCATGGGGACGGCGCGCTGGTCCCCGAATGTGAAGCCTCCTCCGCCACCCGACGATACTCTCGGGGGCACGCCTCGCGTCTTCGTCATGTCCGATATCTTCCTGGTCCGGCAGCCGATCTTCGATCGATCCGACGCAGCGGTCGGGTACGAGCTGCGTTTCCGCGACCCCGAGGATGGGGGTGATCCGTTCGCCCGCAGCTACCTGAGCGGGTCGTTCGAGTTTCTGCGGGGAGGGCTGCCGGCCTACGTGCGGGCGACGCGCGCCCAGCTGGAAGAGCGGATCTTCGAGGCGCCCGAGCCCAGCTCGCTGGTCGTCCTCCTCCCGCCGGACCTGCCGGCCGAGGAACCGGTGATCGAGGCGGTGGCGGCGCTGTCCAAGGCCGGCGTCACCGTGGTCCTCGACGAGTTCGAGCTGCCCAGAACCCCGGGCGCGCCAATCCTCTCGTTCCTCTCGCACGCCAAGGCGGTGCGGGTGGACCTGCGTTGCCAGGATCCCGCGTCGCTGGGCCCGCTGGTCGCGGCGCTCAAGCGCCAGGGCAAGCGCGCCATCGCCGACCACGTCCTGGACGCCAAACTCTACAAGGCGTGCGTCGCCCTGGGCTTTGAAGGGTTTCAGGGGCCGCACTTCTCCCGCCCCGAGCCGCTCCCCTCGGCCGAACTGCCCGGCTCCACCGCCGCGTCGCTTCGGCTCCTGGCGCTGGCGCGTGACCCGGACTCGGCCGAACGCGAGATCGAGGGGATCATCTCGTCGGACCCGGGGATCACCTACCAGCTGCTCCGCATCGTGAACTCGGCGGCCATGGGCGGCCGAGGCATCACCAGCATCGCGCACGCGCTGCGCCTGGTGGGGCGCGAGAACCTGGTGCGCTGGCTGGCGCTGGCGTCGGCCACCGCGCGCACCGGCAAGCGCGGCACCGACGACGAGCTGGTGCGGCAGGCGGTGCAGCGGGCGCGCTTCTGCGAGCTCATGGCCACGCACGAGACGCGCCTCGACAAGGGGACGCTCTTCCTCATCGGCCTCTTCTCGGTGCTGGACGCGGTCTTCCGCATGCCGATGAACGAGGTGCTCGACCGCGTGAACCTCGCCGACGACGTTCGGGCCGCCCTGCTCGACCGCACCGGCCCGCTTGCCGGTCCGCTGCTGGTGGTGGAGTCGTACGAGCTGGGGCTCTGGGAATCAGCCGCCGAAGCCGCCCGCGAGATCCGTTTCGACCCCACGCAGCTCCCCGCGATCTATCAGGAGGCTCTGCAGTGGGGGCTGGAGCAGATGCCGGGTAAGCAGGGCGCAACCGCAAGGGTAGCGTAGAGGAAGACGGGAGACGGGAGACCGGGAGGTTCGACGCATCTCGCTCCCGTCTCCCGTCTCCCGTCTCCCGACCTACTCGTACCGCAGCGCCTCGATGGGGTCGAGCCTGGCGGCGCGGGAGGCGGGGAAGAGGCCGAAGAGGATCCCGGTGAGGCTGGAGGCGAGGAAGGCCACCGCGATGGCGATCGGTTGAACCGTCGCCTGCAACGGCGTGGCGTTGCGGATGGCGGCCGCGACACCCCATCCCATGACGAGGCCGATCACGGCGCCGATCGCGGTGAGGGTGGCCGCCTCGATCAGGAACTGCCAGAGGATCACGCCGCGCGTGGCGCCTAACGCCTTGCGCACCCCGATCTCGCGCGTGCGCTCGGTGACCGAGATCATCATGATCGC
>CAZVDJ010000017.1:0-19650 GCA_964626245.1 uncultured Gemmatimonadaceae bacterium | reverse complement strand
CGTCCCGGGCTTCGTCGACACGCACGCCCACTTCCGCCACTCGCCCGACATCCACACGGTGCAGCCGTGGGCACTGCTGGCCAACCTGGCCTACGGCGTCACGACCACGCGCGACCCGCAGACCGGGACGACCGACGTGCTGAGCTACGCCGACCGCGTGGCCACGGGCGACATCGTGGGGCCGCGCATCTACTCCACGGGGCCCGGCGTCTTCGCGGGCGAGCGCATTCGCTCGCTGGAGCAGGCGCGCAACGTCCTCAAGCGCTACAGCGAGTACTACGACACCAAGACGATCAAGATGTACGGTGCGGGCAACCGCCAGGTGCGCCAGTGGATCATGATGGCGGCGCGCGAGCTCAAGCTCATGCCCACCACCGAGGCGGGGCTCGCCTTCCGCACCAACGTCACGATGGCGCTCGATGGCTACTCGGGGGTGGAGCACAACCTCCCCATCACGCCACTCTTCGACGACGTGCTCAAGCTCTTTGCCGCGTCCGGGACGGTGTCCACGCCAACGCTCCTGGTCACCTACGGCGGGCCGTGGGCGGAGAACTGGTACTACACGAAGGAGAACCCCAACAAGGACGAGAAGCTGCGCCGCTTCACGCCCAACGACGACTTCGACTCCAAGACGCGGCGTCGTGGCCAGGGCGCCGGTGGCTCGCCGGGCCCGGCCGGCTGGTTCCTGGACGAGGAGTACCATTTCCGCGAGCACGCGCGCGTCATCCGCGACCTCGTTGCGGCTGGCGGCAAGGCGGGGATCGGTTCGCACGGCCAGCTGCAGGGTCTGGGCTACCACTGGGAGCTGTGGACGGTGGCGTCGGGCGGGCTGTCCAACCACGAGGCGCTCCGCGTGGCCACCCTCATGGGCGCCGAGGCGCTGGGACTGGAGCGCGACCTGGGATCGCTCGAGCCGGGGAAGCTGGCCGACCTGCTGGTGCTGGACGGCAACCCGCTGGCCAACATCCGCAACACCAACACGGTGCGGCAGGTGATGCGCAACGGGCGGCTGTACGACGGCGACACGCTGGACGAGCAGTGGCCGCGGCAGCGCGCCCTGCCGCCGCAGCCGTGGCGCCAGCCGGCGCCGCAGGTGAACGCGGGGGTGCGGTAGCCGCCCCCGCGCGTCACGACGCCTCCCGGGACTCGACACGCACATCGCCATGCACCCCGCCAAGGTCAATCGTCGTCAGCTGCACGCCTTCACCGACCTCCCCAACGTGGGGCGGGCCTTCGCCGAGGACCTGCGACTGCTGGGCTTCACGCAGCCGGCGCAGCTCGCGGGACAGGACCCGGTGGCGCTCTACGATCGGCTGTGCGCCCTGACCCAGAGCCGCCAGGATCCCTGCGTGCTGGACACGCTGATGAGCATCACGCGCTTCATGGACGGCGGCCGGGCCCGTCCGTGGTGGGACTACACCAGCGAGCGCAAGCAGCTCATGGCCGCGCGCGCGGCGCGCCCGGGCGCGCCTAACGAATGATGGTCAGGATCGGGCGGACGTCACGCAGCGCGTCACCCCACAGCGATGGTTGTTCGGGGTCGGCGAAGAGGGCGGCGAAGTCTCCGGGAGAAAAGGCGCGCGCGAGGCGGGCCGCGTAGGTCTCGCGCAACACGCGCAGGTAGTGCTCCACGTCGTAGTCACGCGGGTCACGGGGTGCGCCCTCGTCGGCGTCGCGCTCGTCCACGACGCCGCCGTGCCCGGAGGCCGTGCGGTAGACGCGCACCCGCTCGCCCACGCTCCAGCGCCGACGCCCGCCGGCCAGGAGCGCCTCGTAGGTCAGCTCGCGCCGGGTGTCCCGCACGGCCACGTACGCCTCGGGTGTCTTGGACAGGCGCACACGCGATGAGACGTCGTACGTGGTCCAGCGGCGATCGCGCAGCCGCAACACCGTGTCCACGTACGCCGCGCGCACGGCGGGGAGGTCGCCCTGCAGCAGCGCGCCGATGGCCCGGCGGAGGAAGTGGTCGCCGAACGGCTCCGTGCGGCTGGACCGGAAGGCGACGCCGCGCAGGACGAGCCGCCCGTCGTACCCCAGCAGCGCGTAGTTCTTGGCCTCGTGCGAGAGCATCGCCGCATAGCGTCCCTCGAGCTCCAGTTGCACGAGCGGCGGCAGCAGGGCGGCCACCTCCGCCACCACACGCCGCTCATCGTCCTCGGTCCACGCGGCGGGGACGGCGAAGTAGACGCCGTCGGTGTCGGCCTCCAGCAGCGTGACGCCGCGCGCGGCGAGCTCCCGGCAGAGGAAGTCGAGCAGCTCGCGTCCGCGGCGCGTGACCTCGTTGGCCGCCTGCACGTCGGCAAAGCGCGTCAGGCCGCCGCCAGCCGCAAGGTACCCGTACGCCGAGTTGACGATGATCTTCATCGCCGCCGAGATCCCTTCCTGCGTGAAGCGTTCGGCCGAGCGCGCGGGGGCCTCGCGGGCGCGCGCCTTGGCGTCCAGCCGCTGCGTCACCAGCCCGTCCACCAGGGCGAGCAGCGCGCCGAGCCGGTCGCGCGACGGCCCGATGCGGTAGGCGCGCATGAGCGAGGGATAGAGCGAGGCGACGTCGGCCTTGACCACGCGGTGCGCCACCCCGGCGGCGAAGAGATGCAGGGCGGCGCCGGTGTGCGTGATCGACGGCGCCGCGGCGTGCGCGGGGAGCGCGGCGCCCGCGCGCAGGTAGGCGCGCACCAGCATCGGGTCGATGACGCCGGTGGCGGCGCCGGCGTCGGCCAGTCGTTCGTAGCGTCGTGGCGCCATGCGCGCCAGCGCGAAGGCTGCCCCACCCAGCACACGCGCCAACCCTTCCACTTCCTCCACATCGCTCGCCGCATAACGCCGTACGCGTTCGGGGTCGCGCTGGTACACCGCGAAGATCCGGTCGCCGCGAATCTCCACACGGTCCTCGCGCGCGAGGCCGAAATGGCGCGCCACGACCTTGAGGCCGTGCCCGGGGAGGTCGCGCGCGGAGAAGTCGTGGCGCCGCACGGCATCCAGCGTGTCGATGAGCTCGCGCCCGGGAATCACGTAGCGGATGCGACGGCCCCGCGCGCCGCCCGCCCCCGCATCCCCGCCCATGCCGCCTGCCGGCGCACCCCGCATGCTGCCGCGCGTCTTCACCGAAACCCCGGATACACGGCCGAGCTCCAGCGGGACCCGCAACCGGCGCGCGCGCTCCACCAGGAAAGGGAGGTCGAAGCCGTGCAGGTTGTGGTTCTCGATCACGTCGGGATCGGCGGCGATGAGCACGGCCGCCAGCCGGCGGATGAGGGCCGCCTCGCCCGCGTCGTCCACCGACGGGGCCTCGAGCAGCTCGGCTGCGCCTGACGGAAGGCGCACGGCGGCCATGAAGATGCGGTCGCGCGCGGGGTCGAGCCCGGTCGTCTCCAGGTCCACCTGCAGGCGGTGCAGCCGGTCGAACGAGAGGTCGCGAAAGTAGGTGCGCCCGGTCGCCACGAGGTACTGCTCCTCCGGGGGGAGGACGAGCAGCTCGTCGTCCGGCAGGTCGCGCACGTGCGTCACGGGATGACCGAGCCGGCGTGACGCGCCCTGCACGACCGCGTTGGACAGCGTGCGCAGGTCCCGCGCGCGCACCAGGAAGCGCAACGCCCCGTCGCCGTCGAGTTCTCGCCAGGTCACGGCCCCCGGTGCGCGTGACGTTCCGCCCGCACGATCTCCTGCCCGCACCAGCCGGTCGCCCAGGTGACGAAGATCGTCCAGGTGCGCCAGCAGGAGCCACGGGCGAAAGCGCACCTCCTCGCGCACCAGCCGGTCGTCCGGCAGTCGGCGCCAGACCAGGATCCGGCCGCCTGGTTCGCCCCACACCGAGACGATGCCCGGCGTGTCGTCCCACCCCCAGAGCCAGTCGGCGTGCCGGCTGCTCACGACGACGGTCGAATCCCGTTCGCGCTCACTCGACGCCGAGCCCGGCGCGTGAGGCGGGGAGCGGCTCGCCAAGGAAGGACAGCAACGTCTCGGCGAGCGCGTCGGGAGCTTCCTCGGGGAGGTAGTGCCCGCAGTCGAGCGCATGGCCGCGCACGTCACGCGCCACGCGCCGCCACTCGGCCAGCACGTCGTAGCCTTGTCCCACCCAACCGTGCGCGCCCCACAGCGCCAGCAGCGGCATTGCCAGCCGCAATCCCGCGGCGCGGTCGGCGCGGTCGTGCACCAGGTCGATGGATGCGGCGGCTCGATAGTCCTCGCACATCCCGTGGATCGTCGCCGGGTCGCTCGCGCAGCGCTCGTACTCCGCCAGCGCCTCCGGCGTGAACGGTGCCAGCCCGGCGCGCCGGCTCGCCATCACCGAGCGCGCGTAGAACGCCCCGTCGTGCGCGATCAGCCGCTCGGGGAACGGCGCCGGCTGGATGAGGAAGAACCAGTGCCAGTAGGTGCGCGCAAAGGGTTCGTCGGTCTGTTCGTACATCGCCAGCGTGGGGGCGATGTCGAGCACGGCCAGCCGTTGCACCCGGTCCGGATGGTCGGCCGCCATGCGGTGGGCCACGCGGCCCCCCCGGTCGTGCCCCACCACCTGCCAGCGCTCGTGTCCGAGCTGGCGCATGAGGGCCACGCCGTCATGCGCCATGGTGCGCTTGGAATAGTTGGAGTGGTCGGGGAGACCCGCGGGCTTGTCCGAGTCGCCGTAGCCGCGCAGGTCGGGGGCCACCAGGGTGAACTGCTCGGCAAGGCGGTCCCACACCTTGTGCCAGATCATCCCCGTCTGGGGATGTCCGTGCAGCAGGAGGAGGGGAGGCTTGCCAGCCGGTGACTGGCGCACCGCGAGGACGATCGGTCCCCCGGCGCTCTCGACCCGAAGCGACGCGGTGTTCACCCGCGCATTCTGGGCGCTGCCGGGCGCGCAGGCAACGCCGCGGCGACTGTGGGTGTCACGGAGCATCCGCGCGCGGCGGAAGGGGCGGTCGAGCCCGCTCCTCCGCCAGCCGCAGCTGGTGCTCGCTGATTGCCAGGGCCAGCTCGCCGGCAAACTCGCGTCCGGCCTCCCCTTCGGCGCGCGGGAGCTGCAGCTCGAGGCGGGCGGGATTCTCCAGCGACAAGCCGTCGGGGCCTGCCACCCCTTCAACGGCGCGCAGGTCGCCGGCGCTGATCACCAGCCTCGGCGCGGCACCAAGCCAGCGCGCTCGGCGCTTGAACTCCGCCCCGGCGAGGTGCGTCAGGGGAATGGCGACCTCTCGCACTGGGCCGGTCGTTGGGAGGGGACGCTGACGACGAGTTCGCCGCCCGACAGCGTGCGCAGCCGCATTCCGGTCACGATGCTGATCGCGCGCGAGCACACCGGAACGGCATGGACCTGGCGCACGGTCTTCAACGCCGACACGGTGCGCGGGCTTCGGCCCTGTCGTCTGGTCGTGCGCGACGCCGCACGCGCCGGCGCTGCGCCTCAGTACATCCAGCGATCCACCGCTTCGCCCGGCGGCGCATGCCGGCGCACGTGCGCCGCCATCTGTCGCACCATTTCTGCCCACGTGAAGGCGTGCCACGAGTGCCCCTTCGCTGGGCGGCCGTACGTGAATGGGACGTCGCGCCCGGGCGAGACGCCCTTGAGGAACTCCTCGAACCGGTAGACCGCCAGGTTGAGGTAGAAGTCGTCCATGTCGCCCGAGAAGAAGTGCAGCTTGTGCGCGACCTTGGGGCCTAACGTGGCCCAGTGGCGCTCCGCATAGTCGCGCAGGTCGTAGCCGGATTCGCGATCGTAGGCCGCCACCTCGCGGTCGATCGTCCCCGTCAGCTTGTTCCACAGCGGGCGCGGGTAGCCGTCGGCATCGAGCGGGCCGAAGATCGCCTCCCACCCCTGCAGCTGGTAGTTCGAGCGTCCGCGCGTTCCCAGCACCTCCTCGAACAGCGAGAGCTGCCGCACCGTCCATTGCACCTGTCCCTCCGGCGAGCGGCGGAAGGGACGCTCGGCGGTGGTGAACATCGTGTTGGGGATGACGAAGGCGTTGGTGTCGGCGTAGATGTCCACCAGCTGGTAGCGGCGGAAGTCGATGGGGTCGGGCTGGAGCACCCACGCGCCGCCGAAGAAGTCGGGATACTTGAGCTGCAGGGCGAGCGTCTGCCATCCCCCGGTCGACGCCCCTTCCGCCAGGCGAGCGTACGGCTTGCCGATCATGCGGAACTGGCGCTCGAGTTCGGGGATGATCTCCTCGACCATGGCGTCGCCGTACGGTCCATTGCTGGCCGAGTTCACGGAGTAGCCATCCAGGAAGAACGGGGTGGCCTGCTCGAAGGAGACCGCGATGGCGCGCGGGAAGCGCTCGCTGTTCCACGCCTTGTAGAAGTCGAAGCCGCTCTCCACGCCGGTGACCGGGTTCACCTGGCCAGTGCCGCGCGCGCGCGACGAGTCGGGGTTGAAGCCGAACGGGACGCTGTGGCCGAAGGTGAAGACGGTCGGGTACCGCACGTCGGGATGCTGCTGGTAGCCGCGCGGCAGCAGGACGGTGGCGTGAACGAAGACCGGGCGTCCCCAGAAGGTGGTGAGCTTCCGGCTCTGGATGCGCACGCGCTTCACCCACTCGGTGTCGGCAGGTCGGGGCGCGCGGGCAATGACCTTGTCGAGCGTCAGCGTCACCATGCCGCCGCGTCCGACCTGCACGGGCTGCACCGCACTGTACAGGTTCCCCGCGGCGATCTGCATCACTTCCTGCGTTCCGTCGTTGAACGGCACCCAGAGTGTGCGGCCGTCAGCGCGCGTGACGCGGTCGTACACGTTCACGATCGCCTGCGCGAAGTAGTCGCCGGGCGGCAACTCGGCCAACGGTACCGGGTAGGCCAGCGCCCGCTGGTCCAGCACGGCCGTGCCGCCGGCCGTCAGCTGCTCCAGGTCGAGGGCGAGGATCGCAGGTCCCTGGGGTGCGACCTGCAGGCGCGGCTCGGGGGTCGATCGACGCGAAATCACGACGACCAGTCGCCCGGTCAACGGCTCGGAGCGCACACCGGGATCCACGCGCACCTCGAAGCGCGGCGGCTGCGCGCGAACCGTGGGCAGGGGTGCGGCGACAGCGACCGCGAGGCACGCCACTAGGTGCCGCGCCAGCGCGGCGACGCCTGTCGCGGGGCGCGGGCCGGTACGGCGTGCCAGAGGGCCAGGCATGCGCGCGACGGTCGCTACGCCGATGCCAGCACCCGAAGCGCCGCCACCAGCCGGTCCGCGTCCGCTGCCGAGTTGTAGAGTGCCGGCGTCACGCGCACGCAGTCGCCCTTGGCCAGCCCGGTTCGGTAGTACGTGAACAGCTTGAACTCCTCCAGCAGGCGCCGGCTGATCGCCTGGTTGGAGGCGCGGTCGCCCTTGCCGTGCAGGCGGAACGAGGTGATCGCCCCCACCATGCCCGGTTCATCGGGGGTGAGGACGTCCACGCCGGCGATCTGGCGTGCGGGAACGGCCCATCGGTCCCGCAGGTAGCGCAATCGCGCCGCCTTGTGCCCGATCCCGATCGTCGCCTGGAAGTCGAGCGCGTCGGGAATCGTCATGATGGTGGCGAAGTGCGTGGTGCCGGTGTGGATGCGCGAGTCGATGCTCGTTGCCGGCGCGCCCTCGTCGGCGTGTGCACGATCGATGGCATCCAGGCGTCCTTCGCGGATGTAGAGCACGCCGGCACCCACCGGTGCGCCGATCCACTTGTGCAGGTTCACCCCCACGAAGTCGGCCCCCAGGTCGGCGAGCGACAGCGGCACCTGTCCGAACGAGTGCGCGGCGTCGACCACGGTGTCCACACCGCGCGCCCTGGCCATGGCGGCGATCTCCTTCACCGGAAGGATGAGTCCCGTCTTGTTGTTGCAGTGCGTGGTGAGGAGGAGCTTCGTGCGTGGGTTGGCGTTCAGCGCGGTTTCGTAGGCAGCCAGGACGTTCTCGCGCGTGGCCGGTTCGGGGATGTCGAAGCGGGCCACGGTCGCACCGCGACGCTGGGCCAGGGCGTTCATCGCCCACTGCATCGCGTTGTAATCCAGGTCGGCGTACAGCACCGTGTCGCCCGCCTGCACCCGGTTGTACTGCCCGATGAGGGCTTGCAGCGCCTCGGTCGCGCCGCGCGAGAAGGCAATCTCGGCGGGTGTGGCGCCTAACGCCTGGGCCACGCGCTCGCGCGCCGTGTTGACGAATGGGGCGTACTCGCGCCGGGCGAAGTACGACGACGCGCGGTTCACCCGGTCGATGTGCCGGTGATAGGCGGCGAGCACCGGCGCCGCCATCATCCCGAAGAAGCCGGCCTCGAGGTTCGTGGTCCCGTCCAGGACGCGGTACTGCGCGGCCACCTTCTTCCAGTAGCCCTCGTCTCGTGCCACGGTCTCTGGATTCCCGATCGGCGGGGCGAGTGGCACGCCGGGAAAGTCGGGCGTGTCCGGTGACGGGAAACCGGAGACCGGAGCGGCGTGGGCGGCGGACGCCGCGAGCGAGGCGGCGGAGGCAGCGGCCGCGGAGGCGAGGAAGTGGCGGCGGGAGGACATGGGGGCAAGTTGGCGCCGGGCCCCGTGCGGCAACAGGAGGGCCGGCCGCCCCCGCCGGTGCGGCATCCGGGGCGCCGATCGAACGGCACCCCGGCGCCTGGCGACTCGGTCGCGACTACGGTGTGGTGATGGTCACGAAGCTGTTCATGACGCGCCCGCCAGCTCCCCCGAAGTGATCGATCATCGTCGTGCGCAGCACCTGGGCTCCCGTGCCGAACGCGGTGCCGGGCGTCCATGTGAATGGATAGACCCAGCAGCGCATGGTACCGGTATCAAAGACCTGGAACGATGTCGACTGACCGATGGTGACCGTCCCCGTCCCGACCACCAGCTCATATGTCGCCGCGCGGAATGGCGGAGCGGTCACCGTCACCGCCTGGCAGGCCTGCGCCTGAAGCGTGACGCTGAGCGGATTCGCCGGTGGCATGACTGCACCCGTGGAGACGAGCGTTGCCGAGCTTGGGGCGCGCCAGTCGAGCGAGAAGACGCGCACGTTCACGTTGGCAAACTGCGAATTGTCGGCGACCGATCGCGCGGTGAGCGTGGCGTTGGTGAAGGGGGTGACGGCAGTCGCCCGGCCCTGGGGGGAGGTGACGGCCACCGACGCCGGGCTGCTCGATGACCACGTCACCTGTTGCGGCCCATCGACCACCTGGGCCGCGAAGGACAGCTGCATCCCCGGCACGGCATCCCACGCCCCGGGGCTTGCGTTCACCCCCGTGCCGAGGACCGGCGTGGTTCCCACCGAGATGAGCGATGAGCCCTGCACGCCCAGGTTGGCCGACGATGAGCCGAGCACGAGCGCTGCCCCCGGTGCCACCGCCGTGACCAGTCCGATGGACGACACGACGGCGACGCTGGCGTTTGAGCTGGACCACAGCACGCCTTGTGGCGCGCTGGGCGGGGCGACCGTTGCTGTCAGCTGCAGCATCTCGCCGGGGGAGGCAAACTCGTGGTGCGACGGCGCCACCGTGACAGAGGTGGGCGCGCCGCCCTGCAGCGTGATGGCCGTCCCCAGCGATCCCACCAGGAACGGGCCGCCCGGACGCTGGTGATAGAGCTCGAACGCGAGCGTCGCAGCTCCTGGCACCAGCGTCCCGTCGTGCGCGGCGCCATGCCCCGCCACGAACGGCAGCCGCCGCAGCGCGCAGCGTCCCGGCGGGAGGACGCCGGCGCCGGCGCCGCAATCGATGGCGCCACTTCCCGCGTCCGCCCAGGTCGTCCCCTGCTCCACGCGCAGCCGCCACGAAAGCCCGCTGCGCGCGCTCGTCATCAGCGACGTCAGGAGCACCGTCGCCGAGTCGGCCGGACCATCGAGGATGATCGGGGGAGCCGAGACGACCCGCAGCGTTTGCAACTGCACCCCCGGCGCCGCAGCACCGTCAACCTCGGCGGAACGCGTGAGCTCGTCCTCGGCTGGTCCCGAGAGTGGGGGGGCGTGCGTGCGGACCGGATCCTCGCAGGCCGCGACCGTTCCCACGACCAAGATTAGCGCCACCCAGCGCGTACGCCTCCGACCGACCGTCCCCATGCCACACCTCCTGTCGCTGCGTCAGTGTAGGTGCCGTGACGCGGCCCCGGCACGGTACCTTACGGTGCGAACCTACGGCGTCGCTGCCTTCACCGCCATGGCAAGTGCCGCCGTTGCTGTGCCCGCCTACACTCCAGCAGGATCAGTCGCCGCCAATTCCAGGACGAAGCGGCTACCCTCGCCAGGCGTACTTTCCCCCCACACGTCGCCCTGCTGTGCTCGCGCGAGCGCACGTGCGATGGCCAGCCCGAGCCCAGCCCCCCCATGGTCCCGGCTGCGCGATGCCTCGGGGCGATAGAAGCGGTCGAACACCCACGGCAGATGCTCCGGGGTGATCCCCTCGCCGGTATCCCGTACCTCGGTGCGCACCACGCCGTTGTCACGCGTCGCCGACAGCGTGATGGCACCGGTCGGCGTGTGCCGCACCGCATTGCTCACGAAGTTGAGCAGGATCTGCCGGGTGTAGTCGGGGTCGCCGAGCACCGTCGTCCCGAGTGCCACGTCGTGGCGCACCGACACCGGCTTGTCGCCGCGCATCAGCGTTCCCAGCTCGGATACTTCCTCCACGATCGCAGCCATGTCGAACGGTCGCATGCGCGGGACGAGCTCGCGGCTGTCGCCGCGCGCAAGCGTCAGGAGCCCCTCGATGAGTCGAGTCATTCGGTCCACCGCCTCTCCCATCAGCGCCAGGGCGTCGCGCTGCTCCTCGGCGGTGCGACGGTGATCCAGCGCCCACTGCACCTGCGCGCGCAGGTGCGTGAGCGGTGTGCGGAGTTCGTGGCTCACGTCGCCCGTGAAGCGGGTGAGCGCATCGTGCGAGGCCTGCACGCGCGCCACCATCGTGTTGATCGCCTCACCCACCTCGGTGAGCTCCGTCACGCCGGACGGCGTCGACACCCGGCGATTGAGCGAAGTTGGTGCGATGGCCTGCGTCTCCCGTAACAGCGTGTGCAGCGGGTGCAACGCTTGCGACGTGGCGCGCCGAACGGCCCGGCGTGCGAGAATCATCGCCGCCGGGAGACCAGCCGCCAGGAGCACGACCAGGGCACCTAGCGCCATGAGGGTCGGGAGCCGGCTGGCGCTGAGGTAGATATCGAAGCCCCCGGATCGACGGTGATGCAGCGCGGTGCGCCACCCGCGATCGCCCACGTTGGTGCGGATGCGGGCCCGCAGTAGGTCGGGCGCGGCCGCCGTCCCACCATCCTCGATCTGCTTCGCCGGCATCCCGGGCGAGAGGTAGTAGACCTTCGGCATGCCATCGCCACGGTCGATCGTCCGCAGGATCACCAACCGCGAGCCGTCACCCAGGCCGAGCAGTGCCGAGGTCAGCATGTCGGGCGCGACGGTCGTCGGGCTCCCCGAGGGATCGGCGTACATCCCCAGCAATGACTCGACGACGTCGGCCGAGCGGTCCATCGTGTTGCGCACGAGGACCTCGCTGAGCAGCGCAAACCCACCAAGCACGAACAGCGAAAACGTCAGCAGCACGCGCGTGGTGAGCTGTTCGAACGCGTCGGCGACGGTGACAACCAACGACGGCTCGGGGCGAGGCGGAGCGGCAGCGCTCACGGAAGCTCCAATCGGTAGCCGACGCCGCGCACGGTGACGATCTCCGGCACCTCATCGCCGGAGGCGAGTTTGCGGCGAAGGTAGGTCACGTATTGATCCACCACGTTCGTCTGCGAGTCGAACTGTACCCGCCACACCGCCTCGGCGATGCGCGACCGCGACAGCGTGCGACCGGCATTTCGCATCAGGAACTCGAGCAACGAGAATTCGCGTGGCGACAGGTCGATCGTGCGCGGGCCCAGCGCGACGCGGCGGGCCAGCGGATTGAGCGTGAGCTCGCCAAGCCGCAGCGTCGGGTCTCCCCCCCCAAGGCGTGCGCGCCGGACCAGCGCCTGGACCCGGGCCAGGAGTTCCGGCAGGTCGAACGGCTTGGCGAGGTAGTCATCCGCTCCGGCTTCGAGTCCTCGCACGCGATGCGCGAGCTCGCCGCGCGCGGTGAGCATGAGGATGGGCGTGGTGAGCCCCATCGTGCGCAGCGCCTCAAGTACCGAAAAGCCGTCCCGCCCGGGCAGCATCACGTCGAGGATGATGCAGTCGTACGATCCGTCGCGTGCCGCCGCGAGCGCTGCTTCGCCCGAGGCTGCCTCGTCGGCGGTGGCGCCCTCCTCGCGCAGCGCCTTGCGCAGGAAGTCACGCAGCTGGCGGTCGTCTTCGACGATGAGGACGTGGGTCACGGGAAGAGAAGGTACAGGTGCCCGCGAGGCCGCGCCTCCGATGCGAAGGCGCGGCCGGCAGTTCGGGGGTCGCCGACGATCAGCGTGTCACCACGCGCTGGATGGTGACCGCGGCCACCGGGCCCGTCCAGCCGTGGTACATGTTGAAGAGCGTGCGGCGCCCGTCAAACATGGGATGCATGCGAATGGGGCGCACCTCCGGGACCCGGCCCGTGCCGCCGGTTCCCGAGTTCACGGGGCCGATACCGAAGCACGGTGGCACGATGTCGGCATCCGACTCGGTGTTGCGCTCGGTTCCCGCGTCGTAGCCGTTGGCGTAGTAGGTCACTGGCGCGGCATCGGTCGGGAGTGCCACGCTGCGCACGCCAGCAAAGCCATCGTTCGAGCAGATGAGCATCGTGGCGAGTGAGAGGAGCTGTCGCTCGCCGTCCGCCGAGATCTGGAAGGTGAGCGAGCTGGCGCCCGGACCGCCCACTCGATGCACGGGTGCGTTGGTCGCCACCACGTCGTACACGCCGCTCAGGCCAGTCAGCGCGGCGTGCGCCACGGCCGGATTGCCGTCCTCGGCGATGGCCTGGATGCCGGCTGACGCCATGCGCCCCGACCGGAAAAGCTCCACGCGCGGCGCGTGCGTCACCGCGATGGCGGGCGAGAGCGGTTGCCCAGCGGTGAGGTTGGTGATCGTCACGTCATACGTGTAGGGGGCGGCGGCGCCCACGCGCGCGAGGGTACTCCCGTCGGGCACAACCGGCGCGAGCGGCCGATCGATGGTGCAGGCCGAGAGGAGCGTGAGCGAGAGGGAGAGGGCGAACGGGGCACGCGGGCGCATGGTGGACCTCCGGAGGTGGGTGGGAAGCGGGTCGATCGGCCTGATTGTCCCGGCGAACGCGGCGCACGATACGCGCACCCGGGAACGGCGCGGCTCGTCTATGAGAAGTCACATCGAGCTCACAGCGGCCCGGTCGCTCTCTGGCCGATCCCGCGCACCGCTGGCACCTTCCGGGGCGGGTCAGGCGACGCTGCCCGTCCCGAATGGCCCTTCACTGAACCATCCCTGCCATGCGTCAACCCCTCGCTGCACTGCTGCGCCTCTTCCGGTCGCCCGAGCGGCGCGCCGCCACCTTGTTGCTCGCGTGCATCAGCATAACGCAGGCGCGAGTCGCCCTGGCGCAGGCCGCCGACGCCCCCTTCCTGGGTGTCCGCGTCGACCAGGACCGCAACAAGGTCCTGCTGGAGGTGACGAGCGAGCGGGTGGGGAAGGACTTCCTGCACCAGAGCGTGCTGGCCACCGGCGGTGGCGTGGGAGCGCTGGGGCTCGACCGCGGGCAGACAGGCGGGAGCTTCGTGGTGCGGCTGGAACGGCGCGGCAAGCGGCTGGTCCTCGTGCGTGACAACATCGCCATTCGCGCGTTAGGGGCCGATGCCGCGGGCCAGCGATCGGCGTCCGAGGGGTTCGCGACCTCGGTGGTGGCCTCCTTTCCCATCGAAAGCGAGGCCAATGGCGTGATGGTCGCCGACGCCACGTCGCTCTTCCTCAGCGACACGTACGGCATCGCCGAGAGCGTGCGCCGGGCCCAATCCGGCAACGCCCGCGTGGATGCGAACCGCAGCTGGATCGACCCGGCGCGCACGAAGGGCTTTCCGCGCAACACCGAGATCCACGCCGTGCTCACGTTCAGCGTGGACAACCCGGGCGGCGCCATCCGGCGCGCTGCACCTGACGGTGCCTCGCCGACCTTCGAGATCCACCACTCGCTCGTCCCGCTCCCCGAGGCGGGCGGCTTCCGCGGGCGGGTGGCCGACGCGCGCGCCGGGCTCTTCGGCCCGCAGTTCCTGGACTTCGGGCAGGGGATCGACGGGCTCTATCGCGGACAGTACGCCAACCGCTGGCGCCTGGTCCCGAAGGACCCGGCCGCCTACCAGCGCGGCGTCCTCACCGAGCCGGTGCAGCCCATCGTCTACTACCTCGACCCCGGCATCCCCGAGCCGTATCGCACCGCCTTCCGCGACGGCGGGATGTGGTGGAACAAGGTCTTCGAGGGGGCGGGGTGGAAGAACGCCTTCCAGGTGCGCGACCTCCCGGCCGGCGCCGACCCCATGGACGCACGCTACACGATGATCTACTGGGTGCACCGCAACCTCCCCGGCCCCAGCGTGGGGCCCAGCCTGAGCGACCCGCGCACGGGGGAGATCCTGCGGACCGTGGTGCGCATGGACTCCTGGCGCTCGCTGGTGGACTACAACGTCTATGCCGGCCTGCTCCCGGCGGCCGGTGCCGGCGGGCTGAACGTGACGCCCGAGGCCTTCGCCATGTCGCGCCGCCGGCAGCACGTGGCGCACGAGATCGGGCATACGCTGGGGATGTCGCACAACTACTACGCCCACGCGCAGGGACGGTCGAGCGTGATGGACTATCCCTTCCCGCTCATCACCGTCGATGCGCGCGGGACGCTCGACCTGAGCAAGGCCTACGCGCCCTTTGCCGGCGCGTGGGACTCGCTGGCCATCCGCTACGGCTACACCTGGTACCCCGACGAGGCGAGCGAGAAGGCGGGATTGGCGAAGATCATCAAGGAGATCCTTGACCGCGACGTGCGCTTCGTGGCCGACCAGCACGCCGACGCCACCGGGTCGATCCCCGAGGTGACGCGCTGGGTGGAGGGGGCGACGATGTTCGAGGCGGTGGAGCGCACCAGCGCGGTGCGGCGCGTGGCGATCGACAAGTTCGACGAGCGCGCCATCAAGCCGGGCGAGCCGATGTACCTGCTCAACATGCGCTTTGCCCACGTCTACCTGCACCATCGCTACTCGCTGGAGGGGTTGGTCAAGAACGTGGGCGGGATGGACTTCCGCTACGCGATGCGCGGGGACGGGCAGGTTCCCACCACCATCCTTCCGGCGACCCAGCAGCGGCGCGCGTTAGGCATGGCGCTCGACGCGCTGGAGCCGGCGGCGCTCGCCGTCCCCGAGCGCGTCATGAAGCTCATCCCGCCGGTTCCCTTCGGCGGCGACGAGTCGTTCGAGTGGATCGGGTCGGCGGGCGGGACGTCGTTCGACCAGCTCTCGCTGGCCGGGGGGCTGGCCACCGAGGTGATCGAGGGGCTGCTGCACCGCGAGCGGCTGGCGCGCGTGGCGCAGTTCAGCGCACGCGACGCGTCGCTCCCCACCCTCGACGAGGTGATGGGGACGATCGTGGCGCGCACGTGGGGGGCGGCGGCCGCCGCCGACGCGGGGGCGCAGGCGCTGCGCCGCACGGTGCAGCGCGTCGTGCTCAACACGCTGCTGGACCGCGCGGGTGACAAGCAGGCCATGGCCGACGTGCGGCAGGCGGCGGAGTGGCAGCTGACGGAGCTCGACCGGCGAATTGCGGCGCTGAGCGGCGGGTCGGTGGCCGACCAGGCGCTGCGGGCAAGCGCGCGCCGGGAGATCGCCCGCTACTTCGACGGCGGCGACGATCCGGCGCAGCGATCGCGCTTCGCGGTGATTCCGCTGCCGTGGCCGTGACCGGCCCGCACCTCGCCCTCGTCACCCTGATCGTCCGCGACTACCAGCCCGCGATCGACTTCTTCACGAACGTCCTGCACTTCGACCTCATCGAGGACGCGCCCGCCGTCACCAACGACGGGCGCCCGAAGCGCTGGGTCGTCGTGCGTCCGCCAGGCGCGCAGACGGGGATCCTCCTGGCCAGGGCCGATGGCGAGCCGCAGGCGCTCGCCGTCGGGCGCCAGTTTGCCGGCCGCGTCGGGCTCTTTCTTCGCGTTCCCGACTTCGACTCGGCGTTCGGCCGCCTGGTCCAAGCGGGGGTGACGGTCGTGTCCGCGCCGCGTGTCGAGTCGTACGGAACGGTTGCGGTCTTCCTCGATCTCGAAGGGAATCGCTGGGACCTGCTGGGGCCGGCCGGCTGAACCGGACGGGGGAGGGCCGCCACCGCGCCAGGCGTGGTTCGCAACGATTCGCCCGAACGCGCTGTCTACGGTGGCAGCCCCTCTCCCCGCTCCGATGCCCCGCTTCGACTCGCTGCGCCACGACGTCCAGTACGCGCTGCGCGGCCTGCGCCGCTCCCCGGCCTTCACGGCCACCGTCATCGCCACGCTCGCCCTCGGCATCGGCGCCAACACGGCGATGTTCGGGATCCTCGACCGGCTGATGCTGCGGCCGTACCCCTACCTTCGCGACGGCGACGCCGTGCATCGCGTCTACCGCCAGCACACCCATCGCGAGGTGCGCTACACCAACCAGGTGAGCGAGTACACGCGCTACCTCGACCTGGCGCGTCTCACCTCCTCGTTCGCGCAGCACGCAGGCTTCGCGACCCCCAACCTGGCCGTGGGGCGCGGCGCCGACTCGCGCGAACGGCGCGTGGGGGTCGTGAGCGCCTCGTTCTTCGCGTTCTTCGACGCCCCACCAGCGCGCGGGCGCTACTTCCTGGCATCCGAGGACACGACGCCCGTCGGTGCGAGCGTGTCGGTGATCACCCACGAGTACTGGCAGAACGAACTCGGAGGCGAGGAGGTGCTTGGCCGCCAGCTGCATGTGTGGAACATCACCACCACCATCGTCGGGATCACCCCGCCCGGTTTCGTCGGCGTCTTCGATGCCGATCCCCCAGCGGTCTACATCCCGATCACCACGTATGCGGGCAACAACGCCAACATGCGCGACCGCACCGAGTACTACACGCGCTACAACTGGGGATGGATGGACATGATGGTCCGGCGCAAGGCGGGTGTCTCGGTGGAGCGCGCCAACGCCGACCTCACGCAGGCCATGACGAAGAGCTGGGCCGCGATGGTCGAGCAGGAGCCGAGCTATGCATCGACCGCGATTGCCCGCCCTGCGGCGCTGGTCGGGGGGCTCAGGTCCGCCGCGGGCCCCGATCCCTCGGTCGAGGCACGGACCGTGTGGTATGTGTCGGGAATCGCGGTCGTCGTCCTGCTCATCGCCTGTTCCAACGTGGCCAACCTCATGCTGGCGCGCGCCCTCAAGCGGCGGCGCGAGACGGCGCTGCGCATCGCACTCGGCGGCGGGCGAGCCCGCCTCATGCGCCAGTGGTTCACCGAATCACTTGTTCTCGCGCTGGCCGGGAGTGCCGCGGGGATCCTCGTGGCACAGTGGGGTGGTGTAGCGATCCGGCAACTCTTCGTTGGCAACGGAGCCCCCATCGCCGTGGCGACCGACTGGCGCACGCTCGGGCTCGCGATGGCGCTCGCCGTGAGCGCTGCGCTTCTCACGGGACTGGCCCCGGCGCTCGTGAGCGCCCGCCATGGCGTGGCGGCCGACCTCAAGGCCGGCGCGCGCGAGGGGACGCACCAGCGCTCGGTCCTGCGCGCAGGACTGGTCGTCTTCCAGATCACGCTCTCGGTCGTGCTGCTCGTCGGCGCCGGGCTCTTCGTGCGCTCCTTTGCCAACGTGCGCGCCCTGCGTCTCGGGTACGACGCCGACCAGGTCGTCATGCTCTCGCGCAACATGCGCGGCGCGCAGGTGCCCGACAGCGACCTGGTCACGCTGCGACCCCGCATGCTCGAGGTAGCGGAGGCGCAGCCCGAGGTCGAGCATGCCGCGGTCGTCAGCAGCATCCCGTTCTGGAGTTCGTCCTCGACGTCGCTGTTCGTGGCGGGGATCGACAGCGTGCAACGCCTGGGGAACTTCACCTTCCAGACGGCGACCGCCGACTACTTCGCCGCGATGGGCACGCGCATCGTGCGCGGGCGCGACTTCGACGCGCGCGATCGCGCGGGGACGGAGCGAGTGGCCATCGTCAGCGCGTCGATGGCGGCCGCGCTCTGGCCGGGGAAGGACGCGATCGGCCAGCAGATGCGCGTGGGGAGCGACACGGCCGCATTCACCACCGTGATCGGCATCGCCGAGAACACGGCACAGAACGACCTGTCGGCCACCGACAAGCGGCTGCGCTACTACCTGCCCATCGAGCAGCACCAGCCGCACCGCGGCCAGTACCTGGTGGCCCGGGTGCGCGGCGACGTCCGCGTCCAGGGGGAATCGCTCCGCAAGGCGGTCCAGTCGGTCATGCCGGGGGACAGCTACGTGACGGTGCGGCCGCTGCAGGAGATCATTGCCACGCGCCAGCGCGCGTGGCAGTTCGGCGCCACGATGTTTGCCGCCTTTGGCATCCTGGCGCTGGTCGTCGCCGCGATCGGCTTGCACGGCGTGATGGGATACAACGTGGCGCAACGCATGCACGAGCTCGGGGTGCGCGTCGCCCTTGGCGCGCAGTCGCACCACCTGTTGCACCTGGTGGTGCGACAGGGGATGACGCTCGCCCTGATCGGGGTGGCGCTGGGCGCGGCGGTTGCCATCGCCGTGGGCGGCCAGGTGCAACCGCTCCTCTTCGACCAGCAGGCGCGCGACCCGCGCGTGTATCTGCAGGTGGCGACGGTGCTGCTCGCCGCGGCATTCGCTGCCACGCTCGTCCCGGCGTTTCGGGCGTCGCGGGCCGATCCCGGCACGGTGCTGCGGTCGGACTGAGTGGCGAGGCGGTGGGCGGCGGGCGTACAATAGGCGCGCCGCCAATCGCGCGAACATGCCCCCTCTGCCGCCCACCCTCTCCGCCCGGTACCGCGTACTCCGTGAGATCGGACACGGAGGGATGGCGACCGTCTACCTGGGCGAGGACCTGCGGCACCATCGCGAGGTGGCGATCAAGGTCCTCGATCCCGAGGTCAGCGCCGCGATAGGCGCCACGCGCTTCCTGCAGGAGATCGAGCTCACCGCGGGGCTGCAGCATCCGCACATCCTGCCGCTGTTCGACTCGGGCGAGGTCGACGGTCTCCTCTTCTACGTCATGCCCTTCGTGGCGGGCGAGAACCTGCGCGATCGCCTGCAGCGGGAGGGGAGGCTCCCCGTGCGCGAGGCGCTCGCGATCGCGGGGGACGTTGCCGCCGCGCTCGCCGCCGCCCACGCGCGCGGCGTCGTGCATCGCGACATAAAGCCGGAGAACATCCTGCTGTCCGGCGGGGAGGCGCTGGTGGCCGACTTTGGCATCGCGCTCGCCGTGTCACGCGTCGATGCCAGCCGGTTGACCGCGACCGGGCTGTCGCTCGGCACCCCCGCGTACATGAGTCCCGAACAGATCGTCGGTGACCGCAACGTGGACGCGCGCAGCGACCAGTATGCCCTGGCCTGCGTGCTCTTCGAAATGCTCACCGGTGCGCCGCCGTTCACCGCACCCACGCCGCAGGCCATCGTCGCCCGCGCCCTGGTGGAGGTTGCGCCTCGCGCCGGCGCCGCGCGTGCCGACCTTCCCGCGGCCACGGATGCCGCCCTCGCTCGGGCGGTGGCCCAGGAGCCGGATCAGCGCTTCGACTCGATCTCGGCGTTCGCGGCGGCGTGCCAGCCGTCGCCGTCACCCGTGCCGGCCGGAGCGTCGCGGCGCGTGAAGCTCGGCGCCGCCGCCGGTACCCTGGTCGCGCTCGCGGCGGT
>CAZVDJ010000016.1:0-20303 GCA_964626245.1 uncultured Gemmatimonadaceae bacterium | reverse complement strand
GCGGGGGCCGCCGTCGCGGCCCGGCCGCTCGCCCGCAGGTGCCGCCAGATGAAGAAGGCGGTGAGCGCAAAGAAGCCCAGCGTGGTGAGGAGCATCTGCATGGTCGGCGGCGGTTCAGTAGAACCAGGTCGCCCCAACCGCCACCACCACCGCCACGTGCACCACCACCGCAAAGAGCGCCGTGAGCGCGAACGGCTTGTGCGCCACGTGCCAGTACCGGAAGACCCGGTGCGTCGCCTCGAGCATGCGCACCTGCTGCGCCAGCGCGATCTCGCGGTTGGCGAGCGACACCGCCCGCGACAGCGCGGCGTGCGGGATGACGTGCCCGCCATCCATGGCCTGGAAGCGGCGGCGCAGCTCGCGCGTCATGCGCCAGCGCCGCAGGTCGTTCGTGACCAGGTCGCGCAGCACGCGCACGACGCCGGCCGTGGCGTCCGACGGTGACGCAATCTCGAGCGTCTCTTCCACCCGCGATGCCGCGATCCCCGTCATCGCCGCGATCTCCTGCACCATGCGCGAGCGCTCGGCGCCCACCTCGTCACGCGTCAACTCCACGCCCGACTTGGTGCGCGGAATGCGCGTGTACAGGTAGCGCCCCACCACGCCCGAGGCGCACACCACCAGCATGGCGCCGAACCCCAGGCCGATCACCCCGTCGGAACGCCACGCCGCGTGGATCGTGAGCAGGAGCGGCAGCCCGAGCGCTGTCGTCACGTGCACGTCGAGCCACTTGCCCACCGATCCGGTGAAGGCGAGCGCCTTCCAGCGCTTGCGCAGCGGATAGAGCCAGAGGAAGGCGAAGATGACGAATGCGACGATGCCTGCGCTCTGGCCGACGAGACCCGACGGGCGCAGGAGCGCGTGCATGGGATGGCGTACCCGCTCGCCCAGCGAAGCGGCGTAGTACGGCGCACCCACCACATTCACCACGAGCAGGATGGTGACGATGACACCGGTGGCGATGCGTGACCCCGCGGCGGCGGCGCGCGCGCGAGGCGCTGGCGCTCCGCCGCCCGGGGCAGCGATGGCCGCGGTGGCCGCGGGCGCGACCGTGAGCGTCCCACGCGACGCGGTGGGAACGCGTGCGGGTGGAGCGCCGGGCGTGTGCGAGGGGCGCGCGGGCGTCGGGGTGCGGACGGGAACGCGCGCCAGGTTGCCGTGGGTCATGCGGTGGTGCAGGCGGTGGTGCGGGGGATGGACTTCACCAAGATGGGTGCCGGCGCGTCACGCGGCTGTGCGCTGCGTCGCAACGACCGGGTTGCAGCTGCCGGCGAGCATCCGGGGACATGGACAGGGACGTGCCGCGCCGCCGAATGTCACGGGCTGTCATCGGAGGTTCACCACGCGTTCATGAACTCGCGTGCATTGCGAGTCACGACACACTGCGTTGGCGATCTTCGTCGTCCCGCGCGCCGCTCGGCGACGCGCAGTCTTCGCGCACGCTTAGCGCAATGGCTCGCGCCGCGCGCGCCCAGGGCGGGCACATGGGTCGAGACACCATGCGCGCGCTCGCCCCCCCTACAACGGAAAATGAGGGTGCCGGTGGAATCACCGGGCACAAATGCAGGATTCTGCCGCCGCGGCCCGGCGGCGACGTCGCGGTTGGCGCTGCCTAACGCGCGCGCGCCCTCCAGCGCGCCAGGATCTCCCGCTCGCGTTCGCGCGTCATCCCGGCCTGCCGCTTCGCACGCTCGGCGGCCGGCCGCGCCTTGTCCCACTCCAGCGTGTCGAGCGCCGTCACCGCGAACGGGCGGTAGGTGAGCCCGGCCGCGACCGCCTTGGACACATTCACGTACATGAGCGGGTCGCCCGGCGCCCACGCCGGGATCTCGCTCCAGATGCGCGCCTTCTGCTCGTCCAGGAACGACTCGGTCACCCACGTGAACGAGACCGCGGTCGACGTGACGGCGCGGCACCCGGCGAGCATCTCACCCATCGTCCACCGCGTCGCCGGCCCCGTCGCGTTGAAGTCGCCCATCGTGCCATTCTCCGCCAGGCGCACGATCCACTCGGTGAGGTCGCGCTGGTCGATCACCTGCGCCGAGTGGTTCGGATTGCCGGGCGCAAGCACCTCGCCCCCCTCGTCGATGCGCACCGGCCAGTAGGTGAAGCGATCGGTCGGGTCGGTCGGCCCCACGATGAGCCCGGGACGCACGACGGTCGCGCGTCCCGGGAAGGCGGCGTGCACCACGTTCTCGGAGATCGCCTTCGTCAGCCCGTACGGCGCTTCGTCGCCATCCTTGAAGGTGGGAGCCGGAGCGAACCGCTCGTGGCTCTCGTCCACCGGCACCATGCGAACGTCGCCAGCCGACGAATAGCTGAATGCTGGCGTCTTGTAGGCCGAGATGGACGAGACGAAGAGGTAGTGCCCCGTGGCGTCGCGCAGCGCCTTCGTGCTGCGCTGCACCCAGCGATAGTCGCGCGCGTTGTTGTCGAGCACCGCGTCCCACGTCCGGCGCGACAGCATGCTCAGGTCGCCCTCGCGATCGGCAATGAGGTGTTCCACGCCATCGACCTTCGTGGCACTGCGGCCGCGCGTCAGGATCGTGACCTCGTGCCCCCGCGCCAGCGCGTACTTGACCGTGTTGGGGCCGATGAAGCCGGTGCCGCCCAGGATCAGGAGCTTCTTGGCAGCAGCGGAACGGTGACCGGCGCGAGATGACGCACCATCGGGCCCTTGGTCGGACGGCCGGTTCGAGGATGCAGCCGCGGCGGACGGTGCCAGCGCCAGTCCGGCGCCAGCAATGGAGGCGGTTCGCAGGAACTCTCGGCGGGTCGACGACATGAGGGCGGCACAGGGTGTGGGTTGCCCCAACTTGTCCCCGTGCGCCAGCGTCGGGAATGGGGGGAGTGGGGCGTTAGCTTCACGGCAGCCGGCGCCCGCGCCGGCGCCCCCCTTCCGCCACCTGACCCACTGCGATGATCGCGACACCGGACGCCTTCAACCTCGAGGATGCGCTGGCGGTGCTCGAGCGCACCCCCGCCACGCTCGACGCCATGCTGCGCGGACTCCCGGAGGTGTGGCTGCGCGCCACGGAAGGGACGGGCACCTGGTCGCCCTTCGACGTGGTGGGGCACCTGATCCATGGCGAACGCACCGACTGGATGGCGCGCACGCGGCACATCCTGTCGGGCGAGACGCGACCGTTCACCCCGTTCAACCGCGAGGCGCAGTTCGCGATGGACCCGCGCGAACCGCTCGGCACGCGCCTGGCGACCTTCGCGTCGCTGCGCGCCGCCAACCTGGCCACGCTGCGCAGCATGCAGCTGACGGCGGAGCAGCTTCGGCTCACGGGGCAGCATCCGGACTTCGGCACCGTCACGCTGGCGCAGCTGCTGGCGACGTGGACGGTGCACGACCTCACGCACCTGGCGCAGGTGTCGCGCACCATGGCCAAGGTGTATGGCGAGGCCGTGGGGCCGTGGCGCGCCTACCTGTCCATCCTGGGCGACCGCGAGCCGCGCCCCTGACCCCACACCATTCGCCACAGGACGAGCGATGCGCTACATGATCGTCGAGCACTTCCGCCACGGCGACGCGCGCCCGGTCTACGCGCGCTTCCGCGCCCGGGGCCGACTCGCCCCCGACGGGCTGCAGTACCTGGACAGCTGGGTGAGCGACGACCTCACCCGCTGCTACCAGCTCATGGCGTGCGAGGACCGCGCGCTGCTCGAGGAGTGGATTGCTGCCTGGCGCGACCTTGTGGACTTCGAGGTCTATCCCGTGATCAGCTCGGCCGAGGCGTCGGCGCGCGTCCCGGGAACCGACGGGACGGGCGGCGAGTAACTGGGGCGCCACTCCTGCAGGCCCCTCCCCGCAACCACGCTCGCATGACCGCTCCAGTCGCCGGTGTGCTCGCCGCCATCGGCAACACGTCGTTGGTGCCGCTGCGCGCCGTCGTCCCGCAGGGCTGCGCCCGCGTCCTGGTCAAGCTCGAATGGGAAAACCCCACCGGGAGCATGAAGGACCGCATGGCGCTCGGTGTGGTCGAACGCGCGGAGGCAGACGGCCGGCTGCAGCCGGGCTACACCGTGATCGAGTACACCGGCGGAAGTACGGGAACGTCGCTCGCCCTCGTCTGCGCCGCCAAGGGCTATCCCATCCACATCGTCACGTCCGATGCCTTCAGTCGCGAGAAGCTGGACCACATGGCGGCGCTCGGCGCGCAGCTCACCCTCGTCCACAGCGAGGGGGGACGCACCACGAAGGCGCTGATCCTGGCGATGATCGAGGAGGCCCGACGCCTGAGCGAGGCGCCGCGCACCTTCTGGACCGACCAGTTGCGCAATGCCGACACCATCGCCGGCTACCACGCGCTTGGCGAGGAGATCTGGTCGCAGTCGGCGGGGACGGTGCGCGCCTTTGTCCACGCGGTGGGGACCGCGGCCTCGTCGCGCGGCGTGGCCACGGTGCTCAAGCGCCGCGACCCCACGATACACACCGCCGTGGTGGAGCCGGCCGAGTCGCCCGTGCTCTCCGGCGGCGAGGCGGGGCCCCACAAGATCGAGGGGGTCGGCATCGGCTACACGCCGCCGCTGTGGGAACCGTCGCCCATCGATGAAGTCATCCCCATCGCCACCGAGGACGCCAAGGCGATGGCGCGTCGCCTGGCGCGGGAGGAGGGGCTCTTCGCCGGGACATCGTCCGGCGCCAACGTCCTGGCGGCAATTGCCATCGGGCAGCGCCTGGGTCCGGACGCCACGGTGGTCACGCTCCTGTGCGACACGGGACTCAAGTACCTGAGCACCGACGTGTTCGCTCGGCGTTAGGCAGGCCGGCCGGGACGCGGCGCGCGATTCCGCCGCGTCGGTCGCGGCGTCAACCGCATCGCCAGCGGCGGGGAGGGACCAGCGCCTGGTGCGCTGGCTTGCGAGGGTCGGCCACGCGGTTAGGATATCGGGCACGGCGCGCAGGGCGCCGCCCGTCCGCGGAAAGGACCGAGTCCACCTGTGCACGAGCCGACGCACGGCCGGGTTCTCACCCTCCTGTCGCCCAGCGCCAGCGGACCATGGGCAGTTCCGGGAGGTTGGTCATGCCCGTCCGTCGCTTGCCCGTTCGCCCCGACCTGGAGCAGCTGAAGCACCAGGCCAAGGACCTGCTGCGCGCCCTGCGCGCCGGCGATGCCGAAGCGCTCGCCACCCTGCAGGAACACCACCCCACGCCCCCGTCACCCGCCGACGCGTCGCTCGCTGACGCCCAGCTCGCCCTGGCGCGCTGCTACCAGGCGTCCAGCTGGCCGCGCCTGGTGCAGGCCGTGCAGCTGGCGGATGCCATCTGGGAGGATGACCTGGCCACCGTGCGCACGCTCGTGCAGCGCAACCCGCACCTGCTTCGCGAGCACGTCCTCATCCGCACCGACAGCAACTGGGGCGCCCCCATGAGCTACGCGGCCAACCTCGGGCGCGATGCGATCATCCGCTTCCTGCACGAGTCGGGCCCGTGGATCACGAGCACGCTGCCGGCCGGGCGGCGCTGCAGGGGCAAGTGGCCACGGCGCGCCTGCTGTACGAGCTGGCGGGGCAGCCCCCCGTGCCCGACGACGCGCTGGGCGGGCCGGCCTACACGCTGAGTGCAGAAGGGACCGCCTTCCTGCTGCACATGGGGGCACGCGCGGTCGATGCGCAGGGCGCCCGGCTGGCGCCGGTCGACGTGGTGCTGCAGACGGATTCCCGGAAGCCCGACGCCAAGCACACCATTCTCGAGCTGTACGCACGGCACGGCCTGGTCTTTCCCGACACCCCAACCATGGCGCTGCATCGCGGGCGACTGGACCTGCTCGAGGCACACGTCCAGCGCGACCCCGGCGTGGTGCACCGCCGCTTCACGCATCGCGAGATCTACCCGGCGGAGATGGGGTGCAAGGATGCGATCGATGCCACCGTGGGCACGCCGCTCGATGGCACGACGCTCCTGCACATGTGCGTGGAGTTCGACGAGATGGAGATTGCACGCTGGCTGCTCGAGCGCGGCGCCGACCCCGACGCGCGCGCCACCGTGGGGGCCAGCGGGTTTGGGGGCCATACGCCGCTCTTCAACACCGTCGTGTCGATGCCGAACTTCTGGATGAACTACCGCGGCCGCGGGCCGCAGGTGGCGCCGTTCGCCGAGTTGCTGCTGGCGCGTGGCGCCGACCCCAATGTGCGCGCGTCGCTCTGGAAACGGCTGCACCCGGGACACGGGGACAGCACGCGCCACGACTACCGCGACGTCACCGCGCTCTCGTGGGGGCGGCGTTTCCACGACCAGATCTTCGTGAGCCAGCCCGCGTTGCGCCTGATCGAGTCGGCCGGAGGGGTGCCATGACACCGATCGTGATCCGAGTCCCGGAGATCCAGACCGGGCGACTGCTGCTGCGCCCATTTGGCGTGGGCGACGTGGAACCGTACATCGCCATGGTGACGGATCCCGAGGTCGCGCGCTTCCTGGGGGACGGCACGCCGCCGTCGCGCGCGGAGGCCTGGCGCCAGCTCGCGATGATCATGGGGCACTGGGCACTGCGCGGTCACGGCCTGTGGGCGGTGGAGGAAGTGGACACGCACACGCTCGTTGGGCGCATCGGGCTCTGGGAGCCCGAGGGGTGGCCCGGGTTCGAGCTCGCCTACACCGTCGCACGCCCCTTCTGGGGGCGCGGCTTCGCGCGTGAGGGAGCAGGCGCCGTACTGCGCTTCGCACGCGAGGTGATGGGACGGCACGACGTGATCAGCATCATCCGGCCCGCGAACACGCGCTCCGCTTCCGTGGCCACCTCGCTGGGCGCGGCGCGCGCGGAATCGCGCGAGTTCATGGGAGCGCCGAGCGACATCTACCGGTATCCCGCCGCGTAGCGCGTCTTCCTCGTCCGGCCGCATGTCCGTATCGTAGGGGCGGCCGGACGAACCAGCGGGGGCGATCGATGCACACGTTACTGCGGCGACTGCGCGGGATCCTGGGAATGAGCGCCGTCTGGGCGCTGGGGTTCGGGCTCTTCTTCGCCCTGCTCTCGGCGGTGGTGGGCATGGTCGACCCACCCAGCATCGACGCCGGCGAGGATCCCCTCTCGCTCGGGCTCTTCGGGGCCAGGTTGGGCGCGGTGGGCGGGGTGATCTTCTCCATCCTCCTGTCCACGGCCAACCGGCGCACCGTGCTGCGCGATCTCTCGGTGCGCGGCGCCGCACTCTGCGGGGCGGTGGGTGCCGCCGCGCTGCCGCTGCTCGCTGGGGCCAACCCGGGCAACGCCCTCATCCTCGCCCCGGTCGGCGCCGGCCTGGCGGCAGGCGCCGTGGCCATCGCCAAGCGGGCCGCGCTCTCCTCACCCGCCGAGCACCCTCGCCTGACGCCGTGACCGGCTCGTTCGGTCGAGGCTGACTCGCCCACACGCATCCCCGCGCGCGATCGGTTGCGGGCAGCGTGCAAGGCCCTCCCCGCCATGCGAGTACGGCGGCACATTGCCGCGCGATGACTCGATTCTTCCCGCCCTCGCCACTGGCGAGCGGCGCCGTGCTCCTCGCGCTCGCGGCGATCGTCACGTTCTCGGCTCGCTCGTCGGGCGCCCGGTCCATGCGTGGAAGCGCCGAAGCGCCGCTGTGCGCCGACGACGCGGGCGGCACGCTGCGACCGAGCACCGATCTCTACTGCATGGAGCTGCTTCCGCGCCCTGACGTCCCGTCGGCCACCGGGACGGCAGAGCTGGGGCGCGCCGAGTCGCCGTTCGATGTGGCGCTGACGGCTGACGGGACGCAGCGGTACGACGTGACGCTCGCCATCGCCGGGCTCCCGGCGCCGGAGACGTTGGGCCCGTACACCGCCTATGTCGCCTGGGTAGCGGCGCCGTCGCTCGACCCGGAGCGCAAGCTGGGCGAGGTGAGCAACGGGCGCACGGCAGTGGGCGAGGTGGACTGGGACAAGTTCCTGGTCTTCGTCACCGCCGAGCGCTCCGCGCGCGTCACGACCAGGGCGGGGCGCCTGGTGCTGCGTGGCTTCTCGCCCAGCATTCGCATGCAGCAGCACGGGATGGACGTCCCCGGTGGCCGCGGCGACAGCGCCACGCCGCCGCCAGCTGCATCGGGAGGGCACGCGGGACACGGTGCGGCACCACCCACCACGACCGGCGGGCCACGCTGGTTCATGCCACCGCATCGCCCGCAGCATCGCATGGTGGCCATGCCCGGCATTGACGAGTTGGTCCCCCCGGTGGCGCCCTTCCTCCCCGCGGCAGGGATGGACGTGCGGCACCTGCCGGAGGCTCGGCCGCGCACCATCGTTGCACTGGACGATGGCGACACGCTCGACCTCACGGCGTCCATCGTGCGGAGGACCATCAACGGGCGCGAACTGGTCATGTACGCGTACAACGGCCAGGTGCCGGGACCGCTCCTGCGCGTGCGCGAGGGGGCCACGGTGATCGTGCGCTTCCGCAACGCCATCGACCTGCCCAGCGCGGTGCACTGGCACGGCGTGCGCCTGGAGAACGCGAGCGACGGCGCCGTGGGCGTGACGCAGGACGAAGTCCCGGCCGGCGGCTCGTTCACCTACCGCGTCCACTTCCGCGATGCCGGGATCTACTGGTACCACCCGCACGTGCGCGAGGACATCCAGCAGGACCTGGGGCTGTACGGCAACATGCTGGTCACGTCCGGGCGCCCCGACGCCTTCGCCCCCGCGCATCGCGAGGAGGTCCTCATGCTCGACGACCTGCTCGTGGGCGACGGCGGGCTCCTCCCCTACGGCCGCGATGCCGCCACGCACGCGCTGATGGGACGCTTCGGCAACGTCCTCCTGGTCAATGGCGAACGACGCCATGAGGCGCGCGTGCGTCCGGGTGAGGTGGTGCGCTACTTCCTGACCAATGTCTCCAACACGCGGACCTTCAACCTGTCGGTGAGCGGCGCCCGCATGAAGCTGGTGGGGGCCGACATCGGCCGGTACGAACGCGAGTCGTGGGTGTCGTCGGTGGCGCTCGCGCCCGCGCAGCGCTACATCATCGACGTGCACTACCCTGCGGCCGGCCGTTACGCACTGCTCAATCGCGTGCAGGCCATCGACCACATGGTGGGCAACTTCTTTCCCGAGGTGGACACGCTGGGCGTGGTGACCGCCGCCGGCGCCGCGGCTTTCCCCGATCATCGCCCCTCGTTCGAGCGCTTGCGGCTCAACCGGGACGTGGTGGACGACATCGCGCGCTACCGCGCGTGGTTCGACCGCCCGCCCGACAAGGAGCTCCTCCTGACGCTCCGGCTCGGCGAGCTGCCGTACGCGCTGCTGCAGATGATCCGCAAGGACGGCGCATACGCGCACCCGGTGGAGCTGAGCGGGACGATGCCGATGATGGACTGGCTGGCGACGTCGAGGGAGGCGACGTGGGTGCTGCGCGACCCCGCCACGGGGCGCGAGAACATGGACGTGCGCTGGCGTTTCCGCCTGGGCGACGTGGTGAAGGTCCGGATCGCGAACGACCGGGCCGCCGCGCATCCCATGCCGCACCCCATCCACCTGCACGGCCAGCGCTTCCTGGTCCTCTCGCAGAACGGCGTCCCGACTCCCAATCTTGTGTGGAAGGACACGGTCCTGCTTCCGGTGGGTGACGTGGTGGACGTGCTCGTGGAGATGTCCAACCCGGGCGTGTGGATGATGCATTGCCACATTGCCGAGCACCTGCAGTCGGGAATGATGGGGCTGTTCGAGGTCCGGTAACCGCACCATCGCGGCCGCCCGGCTACCACTCATCGCACTTCACGGAGCGTCACAGCGATGCGCATTCGTTTCTCCGCCTCGTCTCGTCGGGCGTCGTTCGCGGCGCGTGCCGCAATGGCGCTGCTCGCCTCCGCGCCGGCATGGGGGGCCCCGCTCCAGGCGCAACGTGCCCTGTCCGAGGTCACGCGCGGCTTCGTGGCCGTGGACGCACCCGTGGTCGCGCTGACGCATGTCACCGTCATCGACGGCACCGGGGCGGCGCCCGCGCGCGACCAGACGGTGCTCATCGCCGACGGCCGCATTCGCGCCGTGGGGAGCTCGGCATCGGTGAGCGTCCCCGCCGGCGCTCGCGTGATCGACGGCTCCGGGCACACGGTCATTCCCGGCCTGGTCGGGATGCACGATCACACCTTCTACACCACCGCGGCAGGCCGCCGGGCGCAACTCAATACCAGCGCCCCGCGCCTCTATCTCGCCTCGGGGGTGACGACGGTGCGCACCACGGGGAGCATCTCGCCGTACTCCGAGATCGCCCTCAAGGACCAGGTGGAGAAGGGGAAGGTCCCGGGACCGCGCATGCACATCAGCGGCCCGTATCTCACCGGTCCCGATGACGTGGTGGAGCGCATGCACATCACGACGCCCGAGCAGGCGAAGCGCGTGGTGAACTACTGGGCCGACGAGGGGGCCACCTGGTTCAAGGTCTACACCGAGATCAGCCGGGAGAACCTGCGCGCCATCACCGACGCGGCGCACGCGCGTGGCGTGAAGGTCACGGGGCACCTGTGCTCGGTTGGCTACCGCGAGGCGGTGGACGCCAACATCGACGCGCTCGAGCACGGCCTCATGGCCAACCTGGAGTACGTCCCCGGCAAGCGTCCGGACAGCTGTCCGGGCCTCGACCGCGACACCTATCGCGCCCTCGACGTCACGTCACCCAGCGTCCAGTCGACCTTCAAGGCGATGATCGCCAAGGGCGTCGCGATGACGTCGACCCTGGCGGTGTACGAGATCTCGATTCCCAACCGCCCGCCGCTGGACCAGCGCGTGCTCGACGCGATGAGCCCGGAGGTGCAGCGCGAATACATGGCAACGCGCGAGCGCCTGGCGGCGCAGGGCGCGAGCAACTCGGCGTCGCTGGCGATGTTCAAGAAGGCGATGGAGTACGAGGTGGCCTTCGTGAAGGCGGGCGGGTTGCTTGCCGCGGGGGTCGATCCCACCGGGAATGGCGGCGCGCTCCCCGGCTACGGCGACCAGCGCAATTACGAGCTGCTGGTGGAAGCCGGCTTCTCGCCGGCGCAGGTGGTGCAGATCATGTCGGCCAACGGCGCCAAGGTGCTCGGCGTGGATCGCGACCTGGGAACGGTGCAGTCGGGGAAGGTGGCCGACCTGGTGCTGCTGCGCGGCGACCTGGCGCAGGAGGCGGCCGCGATCCGCAATGTCGTGACCGTCTTCAAGGACGGGGTCGGCTATGACTCTGCAAAGCTGATCGCGTCGGTGAAGGGGCTGGTGGGGGTCCGCTGATGACGGCGCAACACGCTGCATGGCCGCGTCGCGCGTGCGTCGTCGTCCGTACGGTCCTCGTGCTGGCCGGGCCTGCGGCGAGTGGCGTCGCAGCGGCGCAGCCGTCACCTGCAACTTCGGCCGCTCGCCCCAACGTCGTCCTCATCATCACCGATGACATGGGGTACGCCGACCTGGGGAGCTACGGTGCCACCGACGTCAGGACGCCCAACCTCGACGCGCTGGCGCGAGCCGGTGTGCGGCTGACGGACTTCTACTCCAACGGCGTGATGTGCACGCCGACGCGCGCCGGGCTCATCTCGGGACGCTACCAGCAGCGCTACGGCCTGGAGGTCGCCCTTCCCAGCGAGGAGCGCCCAGGGGGCGAGATGGGACTGCCCGTCACCGGGCATTCGCTCCCGCAGCTCCTCAAGAACAACGGCTACGCCACGGCGCTCGTGGGCAAGTGGCACCTGGGCTACAAGCCGGAGTTCAGCCCCGGCGCCCACGGCTTCGACTACTTCTTCGGGCTCAAGAGCGGCTACCACGACTTCTACACGCATCGTGGCAACGACGGCAGGATGGACCTGTGGGAGAACGACCGCGTGATCGAGGAGACGGGCTACATGACCGACCTGATCACGGCGCGGGCGCAACGCTTCATCGAACAGCAGGCACAAGGCCGGCGCCCGTTCTTCATCGACGTGGCGTACAACGCCCCGCACTGGCCGTATCAACCACCCGATCGTCCGTCCGTGGCGCGGGGCAACGCCGCGCATCTTCTGCCGCACGACTCGGCCACGAGCACGCGCGCCGACTACGTGGCGATGGTGGAGCGCATGGATCATGGGGTGGGCGAGATCCTGCGCACGCTCGACCGGCTGGGACTCACGCGGAATACCCTCGTCATCTTCACCAATGACAACGGCGGAGAGTGGCTCGCCAGCAACGGGCCGCTCTTCAACCGGAAGTGGACGGTCTGGGAAGGAGGCATCCGCGTCCCCGCCATCTTCCGCTGGCCGGGACGCCTCCCCGCCGGCCGAGTGTCGGGTCAGGTGGGGATCACCATGGACCTCACGGCGTCGATCCTGGCCGCCACGTCGACGTTCGTTCCGCCAGCTGCACGAGCGGAGGGGATCAACCTCCTGCCGATCCTCGAGGGGCGCAGCCGCGAGGTGGAGCGCACCCTCTTCTGGCGCGTCACCGCGATGCGCACGCAGCGGGCGGTGCGCAGCGGCGACTGGAAGCTGGTGGTCGATGGCAACCACACCTACGTCTTTGACGTGCGCAAGGACCTGGGGGAGCGCCACGAACTGGCCAATCGGCGGCAGGACGTGGCGCGACGGCTTCGCGGCCTGCTCTCGGCGTGGGAGTCCGATGTGGACGCGGAAGCGAAGGGGAGCGTCCGGGAGCGGCCGCGCCCGTGATGGACCTCCTGCACGACGCACCGCCTAACGCCTAGGGGCCGCCATGCTCTCACGCCGGCGCTTCTCGCAGCTCTTCGCGCTCTCCTCCACCGCAGCGCTCCTTCCCGAACGCCGCTGGACGCTCGACGACTTCGATGTCACCGCGGCGCCGCTGCCGGCGGCACCACGCGCGCCTGACGAGCGCTACTGGCAGGGCGTGCGCGCGCGCTACCTGCTACCGCGCGAGGTCATCTTCCTCAACGCTGCCAATCTCTGCCCCTCGCCCATCCCGGTGGTGGAGTCGCTGGACAAGGCCACACGCGGTTACGAGGCCAGCCCCACCCCCGCGGTGCGGACGACGCTCATGCGCGACGGGCGCGAGGTGGCGCGGTCGCTCCTGGCCGCGATGCTGGGCACCACCCCCGAGGAGATCGTCATCACCCGCAACACCAGCGAGGGGAACAACTGGGTCTCGAGCGGACTCGCCCTCGGGCCGGGCGACGACGTGGTGGTCTTCTCGGACAACCACCCCACCAACCTGGCCGCCTGGCTCGAGAAGTCGAAGCGGTTCGGCTTCAGCGTGACCACGCTGCAGCACGTCACGCCGCACCCCGGCGCCGACTACTACGTCGACCTCTTCACGCGGGCCATCTCCCCGCGTACCCGCCTCCTCGCCTTCACGCACGTCACCAGCAACTCGGGCGACTCCTTTCCCGCGCGCGAGATCTGCGCGGCGGCGCGCGCCCGCGGCGTGCTCACCCTGCTCGACGGCGCGCAGACGTTCGGTGCGCTGGACGTGAACCTCGCGGAGATCCGCCCGGACTTCTATACCGGCTCGGCGCACAAGTGGCCGTGCGGCCCCAAGGAGTGCGGCGTGCTCTTCGTGGACCGGGCGGTGCACGATCGGCTGCACGCCAGCGTGGTGGGGCTGTACGGAGGGGCGGTGGGGATCTCGCGCACGCACGAGGCGTTGGGGCAGCGCGACGACGCCCGTCTCGTCGCCCTGGCCGAAGCGATCCGGTTTCGCGAGGCCATTGGCCGCGCGGTGATCGACGCGCGCGTGCGCGAGTTGGCGCAGATGCTCATGCGCGAGCTGGGGGCGCTGCCCGGCGTGCAGCTGTACACGAACCCCGCCCCCGAGCGCTCCGCCCACCTGGTCGTCTTTCGGCCTGGCACGCTCGATCCCCGCAAGGTGGGGGCGGCGCTGGCCGAGCAACTCGGCGTGGTCGCCACCGTGCGCAGCGGCAGCGACCGCCCCGGATTGCGGCTGTCACCCCACCTGTACAACACGATGGACGAGATGGAGCGGGTGGTGGGCGCCGTGAAGCGCTACCTCGCTGCCGGCGTGTAGTCACGCGACGTCCACCCACGGCCGAGCCCTTCGCCATGCAACCGATCGTCGACTTCATCCTCGAGCTCGACAAGCTCAAGGGAGTCACGCGCAAGACTCGCCCGCTGGGGCTCGATCGCCTCGAGAACTCGGCCGAGCACAGCTGGCAGCTGGCGCTCCTGGCGCTGGCGCTCGTCCCGCATGCCGCATCGCCGGTGAACCCGGACCGCGTGGTGCAGATGCTGCTGGTGCACGACGTGGGCGAGATCGACACGGGCGACACGATGGTCTATGTCGAGGACGGCTGGGAAGCGCGCAAGTCGGCGGAGCGCGCCGCGGTGACGCGCATCTTCGGGCAGCTGCCTGACGGCGGGGGCGAGCGCCTGCGCGCGCTGTGGGAGGAGTTCGAGGCCGGCGAGACGGCGGAGGCACGCTTTGCCCACGCCGTCGACCGGGCGATGCCCGTCCTGCTCAACCTGGCCAACAACGGCCAGAGCTGGCGAGAGAACGGGATCACCTACGACCGCGTGGTGGCGCGTGTCGCGCCACCCATCCGCGCCGGTTCCCCGGCCCTCTGGTCGTTCCTGGAGACGCGCCTGGCGGCAGCTCACCGGGATGGATGGTTCGGAACTGCCGAGCCCCTCCCCTGACGCGTCGCGGCCCCAGCGGCGCCGCGACTGCGCTAGAGCGACTTCGCGTAGACCACCAGCTGGTCCAGGACCGTCCCCCACCCGTCGTGAAAGCCCATCTCGACGTGCTTCTCGCGCGCCGCCGGATCGGCATGGATGGCCTGTGCCACATACCGCGTACGCTCGGCGCCTAACGACTCGAGCGTGAGCGCGGCGGTGATGTAGAATCCCCCCTCGCCGCCGGTGAGGTAGCCGCGACTCGACGGGCGAAAGCCCGGCCCCAGCGCATCCGTCCACACCAGGCGGCGCTCCGGCACGACCTCCAGGTAGCACCCCGTGTTGGGAAAGCGCTCGCCTTCCGGCGATTGCATCACGGTGTGGAAGATGCCGCCCGGGCGCAGGTCGATCTCGCACGCGACCGTGCTCCACGGCTTGGGGCAGAACCACGGCATGAGGTGCTTCGGCTCCGTCCACGCCTTCCAGACCAGCGAGGCCGGGACGTCGATCACCCGCTCGAGCACGAGGTCGAGCTCCGGATTGGTGACCAGCGGGACGAGGGGGGCGAGGGGGCTCATGGGTGGTTGCCGTCGTGTAGGGTGAGGAGGTAGGCGTCGTGCCGGTCGAGCCGTTGCTCCCAGAGCGCGCGCTGCTCCAGGAGCCACTGCGCGCTCGCCTGCAGCGCGTCGGCGTTGATCTCGCAGGTGCGCACGCGCCCCCGCTTGTGCGTGCGGATCCACCCCGCGTCTTCCAGTACGCGCAGGTGCTGCACGAACGATGGCAGCGCCATGCGATGCGGGGCGGCGAGCCGCGAGACCGTCTCGGGCCGGCGGCAGAGCCGCTGCACCACGGCCGTCCGGGTGGGGTGGCCCAGCGCACCAAAGAGCCGCAGGGGATCGGGAATATACTTAGACATTAACCTAAGTAATGGCGCTGGCGCCCTCTCGTGTCAAGCGGCGGGCACGGGGGTAGATTCGCCACCTACCGTCAACCAGGGACGAGTCCATGCTGGTCACGCTGCACTACGACATCCAGATCGCCGCGCCGCGCGAACGCGTCTGGAAGACGATGCTGGATCACCCCACCTACGAAGCATGGACGAGCGCCTTTACCGAGGGCTCGACCTACGAGGGGGAGTTCGTCGAGGGGGGGCGGCTGCGCTTCCTCTCACCCGAGGGGTCGGGGATGATCTCCGAGGTCGCCGCACTCCGGGCGCCGGCCCATCTCTCCATTCGTCACCTGGGGATGATCCAGGACGGCGTGGAGGACTATGACAGCGAGGAGGTGAAGTCGTGGGGCCAGGCGTACGAGAACTACACCTTCGACGCGACGGCCAACGGCACGCACCTGCGCATTTCGCTGGACACCACGCCCGAGTCCGCCGAGATGATGAATGACGCCTGGGCGCGGGGGCTGGCGACGCTCAAGGAGTTGTGCGAGCGCTGACGACGGCGCGACACCCTCAAGGCCCGCGACGCGCGCCGCCGAGCGGGATGCGCGGTCAGGGAAGGTAGCGCTCGCGGCCACCGGCTGCGTTTCCGATCGCCAGCCGCAATTCGGCCAGCCGCGACACCGGAACGCGCAGCGCCAGCGTCACCTCGGCGCCGAAGTCCTCGCCCAGCAGCTCGGCCTCGACGGCGGGGAGGGCGTGTCGCACCGCGGCAAAGTGGGTGTAGTCCACCACGACCGTGAGCGTGACCGTCTCCACCCGCTCGCGCCGGGGCAGCTGCTCCAGGGCGGCCTGCACCGCGGCGCTGTACGCCCGGGCCAGCCCCCCCGTCCCGAGCTTCGTGCCGCCGAACCATCGCGTGACGACGGCGGCCACCTCGCCAACCCCCGAGTGCGTGAGCACGGTGAGCATCGGGCGCCCCGCCGTACCATGCGGCTCGCCATCGTCGCTCATCCCGATGCGTGCACTCGACCCCGGCGGGCCGGCGACGAACGCCCAGCAGTTGTGTGTCGCGCCGGCGAACTCGCCCTGTACCTCGCGCACGAAGGCATGCGCCGCCTCCGGCGTCGCCGCGTGGGCCAGCGTGCAGAGGAAACGACTGCGATCGACGACGATCTCGGTGCGGACGCGCGCGGCGGGAATGGGGTAGCGCAGGGCGTCGGTCATGGCTCGGCGCCTAACGCGCCAGGACCTTTCCCGGCATCGCCCCCGTGAGCCGGGTGCCATCCACCACCGCCACGCCATTCACGAAGACGTAGTGAATCCCCTCGGAGTGCTGGTGTGGCTCGAAGAACGTCGCCTTGTCGCGAATGGTGGCCAGGTCGAAGACGACCAGGTCGGCCGCGAACCCTTCGCGCACCTGCCCGCGGTCGGTGAGTCGCATGATCTGCGCGGGGAGCGACGTGGAGGAGCGCACCGCCGACTCCAGCGAGATCACGCCGCGATCCAGCGCGTAGTGGCGGATCTTGCGGGTGAAGCTCCCGTAGTAGCGGGCGTGCGTCGCCGGCCCGTCGGACGGCAGGGCGATGCCGCCATCGGTGGAGGTGGCCACCCACGGCTGGCGGGCGATGTACTCCATGTCCAGCTCCGACATGGAGAAGCCGCGCATGCGCGCGCCGCCGGGACGATCCGGGAAGCCCTCGAGCTGGATGCGTATGGCTGCCGCGACCGGGTCCACGCCCCAGCGGTCGGCGATCTGTGCCAGCGTCTGGCCATAGAGGCTGCGATCGGGGAAGTCGTACACCACGACGTTAGGCGCTCCGCCGCGTCGCGCGATCTCGTGGGTGATGTCGCCGCGCAGCTGGCGGGCCAGCGCGGAATCGCCGAGCGTGCGCCGCAGCGCCTCCGCGCGGGAGACGCCGGCACTACCCGCGCCGCTCGATGTTCGCGCCGTGGCCCACGCGGGAATGAGGACGGTGGAGCCGTCGGTGCCGCTGGTGGGATACGGGTACTGGTCCGACCAGATGTCGACCCCGCGCGCACGCGCCCGTTCGATGAGGCTCACCGCCGCCGTGCTGGATCCCCAGTAGTTGGCCCCCTTGGCCTTGAGGTGCGACGCGACCACACGCGCGCCGGTCGCCTCCCCGATCTCGATCGTTTCGCGCACGGCGTCGAGCAAGGTGATGGGGCCCGGACCGTCCTGGCTGGGGACGTACCAGAGGGGGTCGCTCCCCTCGCTGCGTTCGTGCGAGATGTAGACGCCCTGTACCGGGACCAGTTCGCGCGAAAGCTCCACGAGTTCCGCCGTGGTGCTCCAACGCCCCGGAGCGTACTCCAGGCCCGCGGACATCCCCACCGCACCCTCCCGCAGCGCCTGGCGCACGAGGGCTCGCATGCGCACGATCTCGTCAGGTGTGGCAGGGCGGCGAACGTCCTGCCCCATCACTCGGCCGCGAACCGTCCCGAGCCCCACGAGCAGCATGGCATTGGGGCCGATGCCGTGTTTCTCCAGCAATCCACGCTGCTCGGCGATGGGAAGCGGGGAGCGACCGTCGTGGTTGACCACCACCGTGGTGATGCCCTGCGACACCAGGTTAGGGGCCGAACGGATCTGCGCATCCGGGTCACGCAACCCACCGCGCGGACTCGACCCATCGTCTGCATGCGAGTGGATGTCGATGAAGCCCGGCGCAACGTACTTGCCGCGCGCGTCCACCACGCGCGACGCCGGGACGTCGCCAAGGTCACCCACGCGCACGATGCGTCCGCCCCGGACGCCGATATCGGCGGGGAACCACGGGTTGCCTGTTCCGTCGAGCACACGCCCGTTGCGGATGACGAGATCGTAGGGCGTCACCTGCTGCGCCGCGATCGGCACGGCCACGGACACGCTGCACGCGAGCAGGACACACACGTGGTGCCGGACGAGACGCGCGGGCAGTGGCCGCTCGCGACGCATCGGTTGCTGCGTGCGCGAGGAGCGTTGAACGGACGCGGCGACGCGCGGCGCGATCAGCATCGGCGTTCGCGGCAAGCACCGCGCACCAGGAGATCCAGCACCTCCAGGTACTGCTGGTGCGAGACGCTGCGTCCCTGGCCGGGGCGCGTCTTGTGCACCACGACCAGGTCGAGCGCGGGAACGATCGTGATCTGTTGCCCCACGGCGCCGAGCCCCGTGTAGGCACCGCGATACGGGCCTGAGGCGTGTGGTCCATCCCACACCCACCACAGGTAGCCGTAGCCGAACGGTCCCTCGCGCCGGCGTGGCGGGTTCATCTCCGACACGGGAGTCACGGCGCGCGTGATCTCCCGCACCCAGTCGCGCGGCACCAGCTGGCGTCCCGCCCAGTTCCCTTCGCGCAGCATCAGGTAGCCCACGCGTGCCATGTCGCGGGTGGAGAGGTTCATGTGGTAGGCCAGGTGCACCGACTTGGTGGAATCGCCCGTGCGCCGGTGGATGGCCCTATCGAAGTCCTGCATCCCGAGTGGCCGAGCCAGGTCGCTCTCGAGGGCGTCGTAGATGTTGCGCCCTGTCTCGAGCTCGAACGCGGTCCCGGCCGCATTGAAGTCCCAGTTGCTGTAGAGCTGGTAGCTGCCGTGGCGCTGCGAGCCGCGCGGCGGGGCGCTCGCCAGGTCGTCGCCGTCGTTGGACGCGGGGTGGTACACGCCCGAGCGTGCGGTCAGGAGGTCGCGTATCGTCGCCTCTCGTTCCGCGACCGTGAGCCCGCCGTGATCATCGATCCCCATCTCCGCGAGCGTCCGGTCCAACTTCACCCTGCCGCTGGCGACGTAGTTGCCGTACAGCATGGCCAGGATGCTCTTTCGAACGGAGGCCAGGTAGCTCACCGCCGTCACGTCGCCGTATTCCAGGAGCACGCGGCCACCGGCAATCGCCATGAAGCCAGTGGTGGAGAGCTGTGCCAGGCGCGTGCGCACGCTGTCGAGCGTCTGCGCCGGCCAGCCGGCGTCCTGCGGCCGGGCGACCGGCTCCCAACGGGCGGCTGGAAAGACCGGGGTGGGCCCGCCCGCGAGGTTTCGTGCGCCATTGGTTGCCGGCGTGCACGACGCGGTCGCGAGCAGGAGCCAGGCGGCGGCGAGGCAGAGATGCCGAGCGAGGGTGCGGGAGAAGGGGTGGGACACGGCGTGGTGGGTCGGGCTGCAGCGGAGTGAAGGATCGCGCGAAGGTGCGGTGCGTGGATCGCCTCATCCACGCGTGCGGTGCGGAGAAGGATCTCGACCACCCCTACCACGTCATCCCATACGCCTCCCGCCGCCAATCCGACCCGACCATCCGCACCTTCGACCGCGGGTCGACGACGATCATCTGCGCCCCGCCGAACTCCGCACTCGGCGGCTGCTCGGTGACGCGATGCCCGCGACGCGTGAGCTCGGCGCGCACCTCTTGGCTCAGTCCCGGTTCCACTCCCACGCGCCCCGCGCCGAACACGCGCCAGCGGTTCGCTTCCACCGCCTGCTGCGGCGTCATGCCGAAACGCAGCACGTTGTTGAGGATCTGGATGAGCGTCTGCGGCTGCCCGTCGCCACCGGGCGTCCCGAAGGTGGCGAAGATCGAACCGTCGCTGTTGAGCGCCATGGCGGGCGACAGCGTGTGGAACGGCCGCTTGCCGGGCGCGACCAGGTTGGGATGTCCGGCGTCGAGCGTGAAGAGCGCCCCGCGGTTGTGCAGCACGATTCCCGTCCCCGGCACCATGCGCCCGCTCCCAAACGAGGCAAAGAGCGACTGGATCATCGAGACCGCGTTCCCCTCGCCGTCGACGACGGTGAGGTAGATGGTGTCGCCATTGCCGTCACGGCTCCCGTCGCTCTCGGCCGCGACGATCGTGTCGCGCCGGATGCGAGCGCCCAGCTCGCGGGCATA
>CAZVDJ010000015.1:0-20799 GCA_964626245.1 uncultured Gemmatimonadaceae bacterium | reverse complement strand
GGACATCGCCGCCGCCATCACGGCGGCGATGAAGATCCCCGCCAGCCCCAGCGGCAGCTGGTCCAGGACAAAGCGCGGCATGATGTAGTTCACGTCGCGCGACGGCTGTCCGGTGACGCGCTCCGCCAGCGCCAGCGCCTCGGTGCGCACGGCACCCACGTCGGCCTCGCTCGCGCGGAAGTCCTCCGCCGAACGCGACGCCAGCGGCTCGCCCGAGGGCGAGGCGGCCAGCTGTTGCGCTGCCTGCGCGCGGCGCGCGAGCACGGAGTCGAAGCGCGTGGTGAGGCGGGCGAACTCCACCGGCTCGGCGGCCTGCACCTGGCGGGCGTGCGCCGGGTTCCAGAGCAGGGGTTGCGGCTGGAAGAGGTAGAAGACGAAAACCAGGATGCCGATGACGAGGATCAACCCCTGCAGCGGGATCTTCCAGTAGGCGCTCATGAGCAGCGAGGAGCGCGCCTCGGGGACCGAGCGGGCCGTGAGGTAGCGTTGCACCTGGCTCTGGTCGGTGCCGAAGTAGGAGAGCATCAGGAACGTCCCGCCCAGGATGCCCGACCAGAAGGTGTAGGTCTCGGAGAGGCTGAACGAGAAGTCGAAGGGGCGCATGCGGCCGGCGGCGCCGGCGACGCGCAGTGCGTCGTCGGGCGACACGGGGAGGCGCCACAGCAGGACGAGCACGATGGCCACGAGCGCGCCCACGATGATCACCATCTGCTTCACGTCGGCCCAGGTCACCGCCTGCACGCCGCCGAGCATCGTGTAGATCACGGTGGGGACGCCGATGAGTGCCACGCACCAGGCGACCGGCCAGCCGAAGATCGCCGAGAAGACCACCGCGGGGGCGGCGATGATCGTTCCGCACGACATCCCGCGCGAGACGAGGAAGAGGAAGGCGGTCAGCGACCGCGTCTTGGCGTCGAAGCGCCGCTCCAGGTACTCATAGGCGGTAAAGACCCTGGCCCCGTGCAGGAAGGGGACGAGGGTGACGCCGAGGATCACCATCGCGATCGGCAGCCCGAAGTAGAACTGCACGAAGCGGAGGCCGTCGGTGGCGCCCTGGCCGGTGGTGCCGATGAGCGTGACGGCGGACAGCTGCGTCGCCATGACCGAGAGCCCGACCGCCCACCAGGGGAGCGAACGGTTGGCGAGGAAGTAGCCCTCGATCTCCTTGGTCCCGCGGGAGGCGCGAATGCCGTCGACCATGACGTACGCGAGGTACGCGAGGACGATGGCCCAGTTCAGGGGATGCATGTGCCGGAGGAAAGTGACTCAGGAGTTGTAGCGCGCCTGGAGCCACCAGAGCACGAGGAGGGCGGCCAGCTGCATGCTCATGACCCTGACGAGGGTCTGCCGGAAGCGGGCGGTGCCCTCGGGGTCGTCGGACTGGGGTGGGGGGGGCATGGGGGCGGAATCTACGTGGGGGGCGGGCCGTGGCCATTGCACCCAGCCGAGAAGGAGTCGCCGGGGCCGAGCGCTACATTTGTGTGTCAGCGTGGAACGCGCTCGCCGCCTCCCACCATTCCACCGAAGTCGAGATGTCACGCTACGCTCGGACGCGTCGCATCGACGCTGTCTTCTGCCTGCTCGCGGCGTTCGCCCTGTCCGCCCCCACCCCCCTCCCCGCCCAGGACCGCGGCGCCCCCGCCCTCGCGCAGCTCGTCGACGGCCTCGGCACCTCCGCCCGCGTCCTCGTCGTCGCCGCCCACCCGGACGATGAGGACACCCAGCTCATCACCTGGCTCGCCCGCGGCCAGCACGTCGAGACGGCGTACCTCTCCCTCACGCGGGGCGACGGCGGCCAGAACCTCATCGGCAACGAGCTCGGCGAGGCGTTAGGCGCCATCCGGACCGAGGAACTCCTCGCCGCCCGGCGCCTCGACGGCGGCCGCCAGTACTTCACCCGCGCCTTCGACTTCGGCTTCTCCAAGAACGCCGAGGAGACGCTGACCCAGTGGTCGCGCGACTCGATCCTGCGCGACGTCATCACCGTCGTGCGCCAGTTCCGCCCGCACGTCATCGTCGCGGTCTTCTCCGGCACCCCCGCCGACGGACACGGGCATCACCAGGTCTCCGGCCAGTTCGCGCGCGAGGCGTACGACGCCGCTGGCGACACGCTGCGCTTTCCGCGCGCCGCCACCGCCGGCTACGGCCCCTGGACGGTGCAGAAGTTCTACCGCTCGGCGAACTTCCGCGGGCAGGACCGCGCCACCCTCCGCATGAACGTCGGGCGCTACGACCCGGTCCTCGGCAGGTCGTACAACGAAATTGCCGCCGACTCGCGTTCGCAGCACAAGTCGCAGGCGATGGGATCGCTGCAGCTCAAGGGGGTGCGCTACGACCAGGTGATCCGTGAGGCGTCGCGCGCCCCGGGCGCACCCTCCGATGCGCGCACCGAGGCGGGGCTGCTCGATGGCATCGACACCACGTGGACGCGCTTCGCGCCGCTCATGCCGTCGCCACGTCTGCGCGCCATCCTCGACTCGCTCCCCGCCGCGTTCGCCGGCGCGCGCGCGGCGCTCGACCTGCGTAACCCGCACGGGGTCATTCCCCCACTGGCGCGCGTGGTGCGCCTGCTGCAACCGCTCTGCACCGATCACGACGCGCCGTGCTTCCTGGAGCGCGTTCCGGGCGCCGCCGGCGCAGCAGGGGGCCGGCCGTCGGATCGCGAGTCCCGGGCGTCGCCTGACCTGCAGCAGCGCTATGCCGGTGCAGCCTCGCCCCCTGTCGCGCTGGGAAGTCGCGCAGAAGATCTCGCGCGCGACCTCGCTGCCTCCTGGGCGATCGCGAACGCGCGCGCCCAGCGTGCCCTCGCACTCGCCGCAGGTGTCGACGTCGAGGCGACCGCCGCGCGGGAATTGTGGGCAGCCGGCGAATCGGTCCCCGTCACCGTCCGCGTCTTCAATCGCGGCTCCCGCCCCGTCGCGATCGAGGGAGTGTCCCTGTCGTCGATCGACAGCGACGAGCGGGTCGGACGCCGATTCGCAGCGACGATCGATCCCGACAGCGTGCTGACCGATTCGGCCGCGATCCGGCTCGGTGGAATCACGCAGCCGTGGTGGCTCGAGACGCCGCGCGCGGGCGCCATGTTCACCCCGCGCGTCTTCGGCGCCTCCGAGACGGGGCGACGGACCGAGGTGACGGTCACGGTGGCCGTGCGGGTCGATGGCGCCGTGGCGATGATCGAGGCGCCGGTGGTATACCGCTACGCCGATGCCATTCGCGGCGAGGTCCGTCGCCCCGTTGGCGTGGCCCCCGCCATCACGGTCACGCTCGACGATGCGGTGGCCTACGCCCCCGCCAACACGCCGCTGCAGCGCGCCATCCGCGTCGCGGTGCGTTCGCACGCATCGGATGCGCGCGACGTCACGGTCCGGCTGCAACTCCCGGCCGGGCTGGTGGCCGACAGCGCGGAGCGGCGCGTGTCGTTCCCCGCGCGCGCGCTGGCTGCTGCCCCGGCCGGCCCCGGCGCCGCCTTCGGGATCGGCGGCGGCGCCGCCCCGCAACCGATGCGCACCGTGACCTTCCAGCTGTCGGGACGCCTCCCGGCGGGCCGGCACAGCATCGGCGTCGTCGCCAGCAGCAACGGCGTGGATTTCAGCAGCGGCTACAGCACCATCGAGTACGACCACATCCGGCCGCAGCGCCTCTACCGCCCGGCCACCCTGCGACTCGAGTCGGTGGATGCGACGCTCCCGCGCGGCCTCTCCATCGCCTACATCCCGGGAGTCGGCGACAACGTCGCCCCGATGCTCGAACAGCTCGGCGTCGCCGTCACCGTCCTGGACCCCGCCACGCTCCCCCGAACCGACCTGTCGCGGTTCGGCGCCGTCGTGGTGGGCACGCGCGCGTACGAGGCGAGCGACGCGCTCGTGGCCAACAACGCGCGACTGCTCGACTACGCTCGTGCTGGTGGCACACTCGTCGTGCAGTACGGGCAGTACGAGATGACGCAGCCCGGCATCATGCCGTACCCCATCACCCTGGGGCGCCCGGCCGATCGAGTGACCGTGGAAGGCGCGCCGGTCACCATCCTCGATTCCGCGGCCGCGATCCTCAATGCGCCCAACCGGATCGGCGCGCGTGACTTCGAGGGGTGGGTGCAGGACCGTTCGCTGTACATGCCGCGCACCTTCGATGCGGCGTACACGCCGGTGGTGGAGCTGCACGATCCCGGCGAGGCCCCCAATCGCGGCGGCATCCTGGTCGCACGCTACGGGCGGGGGACATACGTCTACACGTCGCTTGCCTTCTTCCGCCAGCTGCCGAGCGGCGTCCCGGGAGCCGCCCGGCTCTTCCTCAACCTCCTGTCCACGCGAGCGACACTCCAGCCCTGACGCAGGACAGGGCGTGCGGCGTCGAGTCGGGACGACCGGCCCGTCCGCGCCTGTCGCGTCAGCTCCCGGCCGGGCGGCAAGCCGGTGGCGGGGCAAGCGACTGCTCTCGGCCCATTGGCGCGACGTCCAGGAACTGCACCCGTGCCGGCGTGGTGGGCGCGAGCGTGATGCTCACGCGCAGGTCGCCGGTCGCGCAGCGCATGCGCCAGCGCCCGCGCAACGCATTCTCCACCACGAACGGTCCCTCGTTGGCGCAGCGGTCACCGGCGGCGAGGCGCACCGCCTCGATGGCGGCGCGGCGGCGCGGCTTGGACTCGTCACGATAGAGGTTCATCGCCGCGATGCGGTCGGCCAGCGCATCGTCCCAGGCGGTCACCAGCCGGGAGACATCGTCGCGCATGGCGACCAGGACCGGCGCCGGTTGCGGCTGGCGGGGTTGCAGCGCCCCCGTGGCCGCCAGCGCCTCGAGCGCCTGCTCGGCCACTCCGCCCCATCCCGTGTACGTCAGGTTGCCCATGGCCACGATCCCCACCCCGTAGTCGGGGAGCCAGCGCATGAGCGAGCCAAAGCCCGGCAGCCCGCCGGTGTGCGCGACGCTGGCGGCAAAGCGGCAGGTCTGCCGAACGCCAAGCCCGTAGCCATAGCCGCCGGCGCTGAGCGACACGGCGCCGTCGCGGCCAACCGCGGCGCTGGCGCCGTTGTAGCGCCATACCTGCTGCATCTCCCGGCGCGAGGCGCGACTCAGGACCGTCCCCTGGTCACCGTCGCGCGCCGGCCAGGCATCGAGCAGGAAGGCGACCCACCGCCCCAGGTCGGCCGCCGACGTGAGCATCCCCCCCATGGCGCCAAACGAGCCGTCGGGCAGCTGCTCCTCCTCCAGCCAGCGCCCATCCTGCCGCCGGTAGCCGTGCGCCAATCGGGCCGCCGGCACGCTGCGCGCCTCCAGGGTGGTCACCGTCATGCCTAACGGCAGCAGGATGCGCTCGCGAACGTAGCGCGCATACGGCATCCCCGAGACATTGGCCACGATCCGCCCGAGGATGGCGAAGCCGAAGTTGGAGTACTCGTACGCCGTTCCCGGCACGGTGGAGAAGGGGATCCCGGCCCGCATCATGGCGGCCATCTCGTCGTCGGTGGCCGAGAGCTGCTGGTCGCCCCACGGGTTGTCCTCGGGAAAGCCCTCCGAGTGGGAGAGGAGGTGGCGGATGGTGATGGCCGGGGCGTCGCCCGTGGGCGGCCGCAGCGACGCAAGTTCGGGAACGTAGCGCGAGGCCGGGTCGTCGAGCGCCAGTCGCCCAGCATCACGTAGTTGGAGGATGGCCGCGGCGGTGAAGCTCTTGGTCATCGACGCAATGCGGAAGACGGTCGCCGTGTCCACCGGCGCGCGCGACGCCGTCTCGCGCAGCCCCGCCACCGCCACGTGCGCCAGGCGGCCGTCGATGACGATTCCCCACGCCGCCCCCGGCACCGACGAGCGATCGACGAAGGCCCGCACCAGGCTGTCGATGGCGGGAAAGGCCGAGCGCAACCGGGCATCGCGCGCCGGATCGGCAAAGGCCGCGGGCGGGGCGATGGGCGAATCGCGTCCCGCCTGCGACTGCGCGGGAACGGCGGTCGCCGCAACCGCGGCGATGACGATGGGGACGATCCGTGAGGACGCGCGAACCGCGGTCATGTCGGCTTCGAAGGTGGAGGCGGCCACAATCAGTCGTGCGGACACCTGTCGCACAAGGCACTCGACGGGCGCGCGAATCGTGCGCGCGAGACGTACGCGCGACACGTGCGCGCGGGACATACGGGCCGGCCCCGCCTAACGTTCGACGGGCGGCTGCCGAGGCGGGGGGCGAGGGGCGGCGCGCGGCGGCGTGCGCGACACGTCCCACATGGTGCGCGTCCAGATCACGATCGATCCGCAGCCATCCGACGTCTGGAACTGCGTGGGCGCCGTCTGGCCGCGGGCATAGATCTCGACCGCGCGCATGTCGGAGACGATCGCCATCTGGTCCACCGGGGCCCGCGGGGCGCGCGCGCCGTCTATGAAGACGGTCGGAAGGCAGAGCCCCTTGGTGGCGTTGAAGGTGGCGCTGGCGCGCATGTACACCCCCTGCCCGCCGCTTCCGTTGGTCACCGTGAGGCCGGGGACGCCGCGGAACAGCTCGGACGGGAGCGCGGCGGTCCTGGCGCGAATGGCGGAGTCGGTCAGGAACTGCCCAACGCCCGACTGCATGCGCCGTTCGAATCCCTGCCGCACCGTGAGCGCCGCCGCCTCCAGGCGGTTCATCCCCCGCACCTGCAGCGTGTCCAGGCGCGTGAGTCCCACCGGGCCGTCGCTCACCGCCGGCTCCAGCGCCACGTCGGCCAGCGACTCGCCGCTCCCCATCACGTCCACCGGGACCTTGTGCACCTTGAAGCCCAGCGCCCGCACCTCCAGCATCTGCGTCCCGCTCAGCACGCCGGACAGGACGAAGTCGCCCTCCTCGTTCGAGCGCGCCTCGCTGCTGCTTCCCAGCAGTCGCACCTGCGCGCCGGACACCGCCAGGCCGTTCGCGGCCTGCACACGTCCACGAATGCGCGGGCGCGACGCCACGTCGGGGGCCGCAGGTCCGTCAGGTGCACTCGTCGCGCGTGCCACCTGGCCGCCGCCCGAATCCGTCACCGCCATCGTGATCGTGTGCGACGAATCCCGGCGCTCGAACGCATCCACCGCGTGCGACGCGTCACCCAGCACCAGGTCTCGGCGCATCAACCCCTGGTCCGGCATCTCGAGCTCCAGCACGCCGCTGGAGTCGGCCCCCGCGCGTCCGCGCACCAGCACCGTCGTCCCCAGCGGAACGCCGCACACCAGGTAGCGTCCCTCGTCGTTGGCCTCGGCGTCGATGGTGCGCGTCACCGGCTCGAGCTTGCCGCGGCGCAGGACGAACTCCGGCCATTCCAGCCGCAACCGGGCGCGGGGGATGGGAAACCCGTCGCGCGCCGAGCGGGCAAAGCCGCGCAGGATGCCGGTGGAGTCGCGCCGGACTTCCACATGGCAGGTGTTCCGCACGATCGTCTCCACCGACGGCGTGGCCAGCGGTGCCACCAGCGTGCCCGAGGTGCGCACGACCAGCCGCACCATGGACGGTTCCACACCGATCGTGTCCAGCCTGGGGTGCGAGAACGCCAGGAGGTAGGTGCCCAACCCGAGCGAGTCGAAGTGGAAGGCGCCTGACGAGTCGGTGCCGGCCATGCGGGGACTGGCCTGCACCGGGAGGGCGACGAGTTGCACCTGCGCCCCGCGCAACGGGCGCATCGCCGTGCTGTCGAACACGACGCCCCGCACCACCGGCGCCGAGGAGGCGGGAGGCGACTGCGCCGCCGCCGGCTCCGCGCGCACGAGGAGACCCAGCGCCAGCGCCGCAGCGACGCGAGCGCGCTGCGGGGTCGTGGTACTACGGAGTCCGGGTGACCACAGCATGCGCGGGGGGATCAGCGGAGGCAGGGGGCTCCCCCTGACAACCGACACCTCCACGTTAGTGCGACCGGGGCGCGCTTGGGAATACCCCGCGTGGCCACAGCCAGGCTGCACCGCGCACGCCGCTGGAGTCGCCATGCTCGTTTTTCACCACGCGCGTGGCCACGGTGTCTGAAAAGACGTGGGCGGGGAGACGCGCCTGGACGGCCTCGGCAAGCCCGGCCACGTTCGACATCCCCCCTCCCAGCACCACCACATCGGGGTCGATGACGTTGATCACCGACGAGAGCGCGCGCCCCAGGCGTTCGACGTAACGGTCGAGCGAGTCGCGGGCACCCTGGTCGCCGTCGCGCGCGCCCGCGGCGATGGAGACCGCGTCGCGCCGCTCCCCCGTCACGCGCTCGTGATCCCGCGCGAAGCCGGGCCCCGAGAGCCACGCCTCGATGCACCCCGCCTTGCCGCAGTAGCACGACGGCCCGGGCAGCTCGTCGGCACGCACCCACGGCAGGGCGTTGTGTCCCCATTCGCCGGCGATGAGGTTGGCGCCAATGAGGCACTCGCCACGCACCACGATCCCGCCGCCAACCCCGGTGCCCAGGATCACGCCGAAGACCACCTCCGCCCCGGCAGCGGCGCCATCGGTTGCCTCGGAGAGCGCGAAGCAGTTGGCGTCGTTCATGATGCGCACCTGCCGGTCCAGCGCACCCTCCAGGTCGCGCCCCAGCGGATGTCCAATGAGCCCGGTGGAGTTGGCGTTCTTCACCAGTCCGGTCGCCGGCACGATGGTCCCGGGAATGCCGATCCCCACCGAGGCCGTTGCCCCCGCCAACGCCTCCACCTCACGTACCAGCCGTGCGATCGCCTGTACGGTGTCGCCGTAGTCGCGGGGAGTGGCCACGCGCCTCCTGACCACGACCTGTCCGTCGTCAGCGAGGGCGATCGCTTCGATCTTGGTGCCTCCAAGGTCCACGCCGATGCGCATGCAAAGTGGTGATTTTCAGGTCGGGTGATGGCCGTGCAAGCGGGCTAAAGCAGAACGTGCAGGGGCGCGCGAACGATTGCCACCCCGGGCCGCGCCGCGCGGCCACGGGTGCGGCAACTCCCGACGTTGCGGTGCGTCCCTCCCGCTGGTGGGCCGGGCGGCGCCGACCCTTCGTTCCGTGCAGGGTGCTCGCCGCCTGGCGGCCAGTGCCTTCCCCGTCATCGGATTCCTCGTGCCGCCTCACGCCATCCTGAGCCGTCCAGCGCCCGAGGTCGAGTCCGCGCGCGAGTGGCACACCCTCGAATCGCGCGCGGTCTGCACGGCGCTGGATGTCGACCCGGCAATCGGCCTCGAGGGCGAGGAGGTCGCGCGCCGCCGCGCTCGCGTGGGGGAGAACCGGCTGCGCGAGCCCCCGCGCCGTTCGGTCCTGCGCATGGTCGTGGCGCAGTTCGCCGACGTCATGGTCCTGGTCCTCATCGCCGCAGCGATCGTGGCCGGGATGCTGGGCGAGCCGCAGGATACCGTGGCGATCGTCGCCATCGTCGTGCTGAACGCTGCGCTGGGATTCGTGCAGGAATACCGCGCCGAGCGCGCGGTGCGCGCGCTGCAGGCCCTGGCGGCACCCATGGCCCACGTGCGGCGCGGAGGGCGCGCGGCAACGATACCCAACGTCGAACTGGTTCCCGGCGACGTTGTCCTGCTCGACGCGGGGGCGATCGTGCCGGCCGACTTGCGCCTGCTGGAGGCGCATCACCTGCGCGTGGACGAGTCGGCGCTCACCGGCGAGTCGCACGCCGCGGACAAGGATGCGGCGCACGTGTCGGCGCCGCAGGCGCCTGTGGGTGACCGGCGCGGGATGGCCTGGAAGGGAACGATCGTCACCTACGGCCGCGGCACCGGGGTGGTGGTGGAGACGGGGATGCGGACGGAGCTGGGGCGCGTCGCGTCGCTCCTGGCCGAGGCGGTGGAGCCGCAGACGCCGCTGCAGAAGCGGTTGCGGCGCTTTGCCGCCCAACTGGCGATTGCGGTGCTGGCGCTGTGCACCCTGATCTTCGCGATCGGCCTCGCCCGGGGCGAGCCGCCGCTGCTGATGTTCCTCACCGCGTTGTCGCTGGCGGTGGCCGCGATGCCCGAGGCGCTCCCGGCGGTGGTGACGATCTCGCTGGCGCTGGGGGCGCGCCGGATGGTGCGGCGTCACGCCCTGGTCCGGCGCCTCCCGGCCGTCGAGACGCTGGGGTCGGTGACCTTCATCTGCTCCGACAAGACGGGAACGCTGACGCAGAACCGGATGACGGTCGCGGCCGTGCAGCTGGCGGATGGCGAGGTGTCGGGAGGCGCCGGTGCGGGAGCGGCGGAGGGGCACCCGGCGGGGGCGGTGACCGCGGACGGCGACGATGCCGCCCGCGCGGCGCTGCTGCGGGCGATGGCGCTCAACTCGGATGCCACGCACGACGCCACCGGCGTGCACGGCGACCCCACCGAGGCCGCCCTGCTGCGCCACGCGCTGGACGTCGGCGTCGACGTGGCCGGGCTGGCACGCCGGCACCGGCGGCTGGCGGAGCTCCCGTTCTCCTCGGAGCGCGGGCGCATGACGACGCTGCACGCCGGCGAGGAGGGCGCGCCGCACGTGCTGGTGATGAAGGGGGCGCCCGAGCGCGTCCTGCCGATGTGCAGCTGGCGGTGGGGACGTGCCGGCAACCTTCCGCTGGACCGCGAGGCGGTGCTGCAACGCGCGTCGGTCATGGCGGCAGCGGGGCTGCGCGTGATCGCCTTCGCCACGCGGCTCCTGTCACGAGACGGCGCCGACGTCGCCCTGGGCGAGGCGGACGAGGCGGGGTGCGCCTACCTGGGGCTGGTGGGGCTGCTCGATCCGCCGCGCCCCGAGGCCGCGTCCGCGGTCGCGGAATGCCACTCGGCGGGGATCCACGTGGTCATGATCACCGGTGACCACGCGGCCACGGCCGAGGCGATCGCGCGCCAACTGGCGATTGCCGGCCCGCACACGCCCCCGGCCATCACCGGCGAGCAGCTGGCACAGCTGGACGAGGAGACGCTACAGGCCCGCTGCGATGAGTGGCGCGTGTACGCCCGCGTGGCCCCGGCCCAGAAGATCCGGCTCGTGCGCGCGCTGCAGGCGCGCGGAGAGTTCGTCGCCATGACCGGCGACGGCGTGAACGACGCCCCGGCGCTGCGACAGGCCGACATCGGCATCGCGATGGGGCGTGGGGGAACCGACGTCGCGCGGGAGGCGGCGGCCATGGTGCTGGTGGACGACAACTTCGCGTCCATCGTCTCGGCGGTGCGCGAGGGGCGGCGCATCTATGACAACATCCGCCGGTTCATTCGCTACGTCCTGACCGGCAACTCCGCCGAGATCTGGCTCCTCTTCCTCGCCCCGCTGGTGGCGCTGCCACTCCCGCTCCTCCCCATCCACATCCTCTGGATCAACCTCGTGACCGACGGCCTCCCCGGTCTGGCCCTGGCGTTGGAGCCGGCCGAGCGTGGCGTGATGCAGCGACCACCACGCCCGCCGCAGGAGAGTGTCTTTGCGCACGGCCTCTGGCAGCACGCGCTCTGGGTGGGGATGGTGATGGGGGGCGCCTGCCTGGTGACGCAGGCGGTGGCGTACCACTCCGGTTCGCCGCACTGGCAGAGCATGACCTTCACCGTCCTGGCCCTGTCGCAGCTTGGCCACGTCCTGGCCGTCCGGTCGGAGCGAGACTCGTTCATCGCGCGCGGAGTCTGGACCAATCCGGCGCTCGTCGTGGCGGTGCTGGGGACGGCGGCGTTGCAGCTGGCCACCCTCTACGTCCCGGTCCTGGCCCGCGTCTTCCGTACGCAGCCGCTGACCCCGGGGGAACTCGCCGCCTGCCTGGCAGTGTCGAGCATCACCTTCCTTGCCGTGGAGGGGGAGAAGTGGGCGGTGCGTCGCGGCTGGTCGTACGAATCGCGCGGAAGGGGCGGCCGACGCGCGACCTGACCGCCAGCCCGTGCTCGCGGCTCGGCCGCCCTCGCATCTGGTGATGCAGCGTTCGTATTCTTGTGCATTGTTCCCCTCTCCGGTCTTCCATGCTCCGCTTCTTCCGCAGGCGCTCCCGCCACGTCGTCTCCGCCATGGTCCCGTGCGCCGGGGTGCTGCTCGCCCTGCCAGGCGCGTGCGACCACGCGCGCAGCGAGACGCTCGACGAGGATGCGCCGTTCGAGATCGTGGCGACCTTTCCGCACGACACGGGCGCGTATACGCAGGGGCTCATCTGGACCGATAGCGTGCTGTACGAGAGCACGGGACGCTACGGCGATTCCGAGGTGCGCATCGTGGAGATGGCCAGCGGCCGCGTGCTGCGGCGCACCGCCCTGGCGTCGAACCGGTTCGGCGAGGGGCTCGCGCTGCTGGGTGGCAAGCTGTACCAGCTCACCTGGGAGTCGGGCGTGGGATACGAGTACGATGCCGCCACGCTGGCGCCGCTCGACTCCTTCACCTACAAGGGAGAGGGATGGGGGCTGGCGACGGACGGGCGGTCGCTGATCATGAGCGACGGGTCCGACTCGCTGCGATGGATCACGCCGGGCACGTGGGCCACGGAGAAGGTGGTGCGCGTGCGATACCAGGACTCGCCGCTCACCAAGCTCAACGAACTCGAGTTCATCGACGGCGAGGTGTGGGCCAACGTCTACGAATCCGACTGGGTGGTGCGCATCGACCCGTCCACCGGGACGGTGCGCGAGATGCTCGACTTCGCGGCGCTCTGGCCGCGCGGGGAGCGACCGTATCGCGTCGACGTGATGAACGGGATTGCCCGCGCCCCGTCCCCGGGGCACTTGCTCCTGACGGGCAAGCTCTGGCCGTCCATGTACGCGGTGCGCCTCAAGGGGAAGCGATAGCGATGCCGACGCCGTGGCGGCGCCTGGCGCGGGCGGCCGGTCTCGCCGCGCTGGCCGGGAGCGGCACCGTGGCCGTGCCGGCCGCGGCCCAGCCTCGCACCGCCGACCCAGCCGCACGCGGCGTGCCGCTCACCGCCTTTCCGCGATTCGTCCAGCTGGCGCCTAACGTGCACGCCTACGAGGCGATCCGCGCGCCGGGCTTCACCACGGTGAGCCTGGTGGTGGTGGGTGACAGCGGGGTCCTCATCGCCGACGCGCAGGGGAGCGCCGAACGACCCAGCGGCTGCTCGAAGACGTTCGGCGCCTGACCGTACGCCCCGTGCGCTGGGTGGTGATCGGCTCCGACCACGGCGACCACACCGCCGGGAACCACGTCATCCCGCCGGGGGTGCGCTGGGTCGTGCATCCCACCTCCCGCGCCCAGCTGCAACGTGACAGCGCCGCAGCGGGGGGGCGGCCGGTGGTCGTGCCGCCCGTGGCCATGGCGGCTGACCGAGAGGTGGTCGACGTCGGTGGCACCACGGTCGAGGTCCGCTTCCTGGGACGCGCGCACACCGGGGGCGACCTGATGGTCCACCTTCCGCGCGAGCGCCTCCTCTTCATGAGCGAGGCCTATCTCAACCGCGTCTTTCCTGCCATGCGCTCCGCCTATCCCAGCGAGTGGGTTCGCGTGCTCGACGCGGCGTTGGCGCTGCCGGTGGACCGTTTCGTCCCCGGGCACGGCTTCGTGGAGGAACCCGCCGCCTCGCGTGAGGAGCTGGTGGCCTTTCGCGACGCCGTGGTGGCGGTGATCGGGGAGGTGCGCGGGCTGCACGCGCGCGGGCTCACGCGCGAGCAGGCCATCGCGCAGGCAGGCTGGGGAGCGTACGCCCGCTGGTTCCTGGCCGAGCAGCAGGCGCCCATCGCCGTCCGGCGTATCTACGACGAGCTGGAGGGGAGACTTCGTTAGGCGGCCCCTACCAGCGCAGCCGCGACAGGGCGTACTGCACGGCGAGGTCGGTGGTGCTCCACAGCTGCACGTCGGCGCCCGAGCCGTAGCGCACGGGCCTGGGCGCGCCGCCCGTGAAGTCGTAGCTCCACAGCTCGCTGCGAAAACCCGACGCCTCCACGGCGCCCACCACGCGCCTCGCCACCTCGCGCAGCTCGGCGGTGAAGGCGGGGTCGTCCGCGTGGCGCGCCGCCTGGTTGGCCACGCCAAGCAGGAAGAGGTTCACCTCGCGTCCCCACGCCACGCGCGGTCCGTGGTAGGCGTCGCGCACGAACTCCTGCCACACCACCGGTGGCGCGAAGGCATCGTTCGCGACCACGGGCCCCACCCCATCGATGAAGAGCCCGACGGGATACGCGCGCACAAACAGGCGCGCATCTCGGCGCACCACCGACTTGTCCATGGCACCGTGCCGCGGATCGCCCAGGAAGAGCCGGGTGGCCACGTCGCTGTTCACCACACCCAGCGGCACCCCCGCGCTGTCCAGGGCGAGCGCCAGGAAGGCGAGCGAGTCGCGCGCGGCGCCGCTGGCCTCGATCACGCGGCGCCAGTGCGAGCGCTCTCCCTCGGGCATGGCCGCGAGCCGCGCGTCGGTCGCCCGCCGCACCTCGTCGGGAGCGAGCCGGACCAGGAAGTGACGGCCGGCGCCCAGCCAGGTCTCGATGGCCCCGCTGAAGGACGCGGAGTCGCGCGTCCAGCGCCCGAGCGGCGTGTTGCCTAACGCTTCCGGGTGCGCCCGCGCCATCGAATCGGGAGAGAACCCCAGCGTGCGAAGCTGCGTCATGATGACGCGGATGGACTGCAGCGCGTGCGGCGCCCAGATGGCGTTCACGTCCATGGCGTAGCGTCCGTTTCCGTAGCCGGCGCCCGAGTCGCGCCAGCTCGTGGAGGCCCAGCGCCCGTCGTCGCGACGGGCAAAGGCGATGAGCGTGGCGGGGCTGGGCGACTGGGCGTACGGCGCCGACATGCGCGCCACCTGCGCCAGCTCACGCAGCAACCGGGCAAGTCGGGTGTCGCCGCTGCGCATGGCGGGGCGTGCGGCCGGGCGTGCGCCGGCGCGGCCGCCGTCATCAACGGCGAGCAGGAAGGCGCGCTTGCGGCTGGCGGGAACGTCGGGATCGGCAAGCCACTGCGCCGCCAGGATCGGCAGTTGCAGCTCGTCGTCGATCATGTGGTAGTTCTCGCGAATGCGCCGGTGCTCCCGCAGCACCACCAGCGCCCGCGAAACGAGGGAGTCGGCGCGCCGGGCATTCCCCTCGGCGCGCGCGCGCCGGGACGCCTCCACGAGCGATGCGTACTCCGACGCGGCCTCCCGCACCGCCTGGCCGCCCAGCGCTTCCTCGTGACTCACCTCGCCCGAGGGGGAGAGCTTTCGCAGCGCCGCGGCGACGGCGAAGGACGCCATGTCGTCGTTCCAGATGGTGCGCATCATCAGGGCCGACACGAGCATGTCTCGGCCGAAGTACGTGGCGTAGGTCGGGAGCCCGGCCATCAGCTTCTCGCGCGACACGAGGAGCTCCACTCCCCGCATCTGCCGCTCCATCCAGCTCGCGCGAAGGCTGGCGCGTGCGTCGCGCGTACCGGCCGCGCGAATCGAATCGGCGAAGGCCAGGAAGTCGCGGGTGAAGATCTCCTCTCGCGAGAGCGGGGTGAGCGAGGGCCCCGTCGTCTCGATCGTGACCTCCAGGCGAACGGGCCCCGCGTCTCGGGCGCGCACCACGATCGAATCGCCCCCGAGCGACGGTGCCGTGGTGCGGGGGTCGCCGCGCAACGCGAGCGACAGCGTGTCCCGGCCATCGAGCGACGGCTGGTCCACGCGCAGCGTCCACCGGGTCCCGAACTGTTCCAGCCGGATGGCCGGGCGAAACCGCCCGCGAAGGGCGGCCACGGACCGGGCGCGAACAGCCGAGAGGTGGCTGCCCCGCGCGGCGGCCGGGAGCGACTCGATCGCGTCGGCCAGCCGAGTCAGCTCAGGTAATAGGAAGGGGCGGTCGCCGAACGGGCGGCGATGCCGCTGTTCGTATTGGAAGTCCCGCTCCACCCGCATCGACCCGAGGAGGAACCAGCCGAGCGCCACGACCTGGCCATCGACGGCCAGGGAATAGCGGAGCTGCCGACGTCGCCCGATGCGTGTCACCTGTGCGGTTTCTCCCTCCCAGCGAACGCCGGCGGGGGCGCCCTGCGCGTCCCGGGCGCCAAAGCCGATGCTCGCATCTTCTGCATCGGCAAGGAGATGCACCACGCGTCCCTCCCGTCGATCGAGGTAGATCTGGAGGGTGTTTCCGGCCGCGTCCCTATAGAAGCGGGTGGTGTAGCCCCGATAGGCGACGCTGTCGTCCAGCCCCGGCTGGGGGAAGGCGAGCACGGGCGCCACGGCGCGCGCCGGCGACGCGAGCTGGGCCAGGAGGAGGGCGGTGACGAGCGACATGGGGACGCTTGCGTTCGGGATCGGCCGCCGAAGGGCGCGACCATTTTCGGGGTTGTTTCGGGGCGGCGGGTGGGCCGGGGCGACTACCTAGCCTGCCGGCAACCGGCCCGTCAAGCGAGTCGCCAGGTCGGGCCGTGAGGGGCCGGTCGGCGGCGGGAAGGAGGATGCCAACCGGGGTCTCGAGGGCGCAACTCGGGTCCTGGAGGGGGCCGGACCGGGGTTAGGAATCCGGGTTCTAGCCGCAAACCGTTGTGACGAAAGCGATTTACAGGTTCTTGACCCGATTCCGGTTGGCCGTAAGTTATGCCGTCAATCGGGAAAGGAAACGTTTTTAGAAAACGTTTCCGGTGGTTCGATGCACGCATCGAAGCGGTGCGCGCATGAGATGGCACTAACGATTTGCAGCAGTTGCGGTGCAGCGGTTCGAGGTCGCGCCACGTCACGCTTACCCCTGGAGAGCACAGAATGGCATTCACCCGTTGTCTGCTGGCCGCGATGGTTGGCGGTCTGCTGTCGGTGTCACAACTTCCCGCGCAAGGCACCGGCGGCACCATTACGGGGCGAGTGGTTGACTCGACGAGCAACCAGCCCCTCGCGAACATCCAGATCCAGGTGGTCGGGACGATGCGCGGCGCGCTCACGAGCGCTGAGGGGCGGTACACCATCGTCGGCGTCCCGGCCGGAGTCCAGACGGTGCGCGCCACGCGCATCGGCTACAATCCGCAGGTGAGGAACGTGACCGTCGCGGATGGACAGACCGCGACCGTCGACTTCTCGCTCGGCGCGTCGGCGATCAACCTGCAGGCGGTGGTGGTGACCGGCTACGGCACCCAGCGCCGCGAGGCGATCACCGGCGCGGTGGCCACGGTCGACCCGACCGAGGCCAACGTCGGCGTGGTGAACAACGCCAACCAGCTGCTCACCGCGCGTGTCACGGGCGTGAACATCGTCGCCAACAACGGCGAGCCCGGGGCCAACGCCCAGATTCGCGTGCGCGGCGGGACGTCGATTTCGGCGTCCAACGAGCCGCTCTACGTGGTGGACGGCGTGCCGCTGCAGAACGACAACGCGGTGGCGTCGGGCATCTCGATCGGCAACACGGCGGCCCTTGGCCGCTCGCCGCTCAACGCGCTGAACCCGAGCGACATCGCCTCGATCACCGTCCTCAAGGACGCATCGGCCACGGCGATCTACGGGTCGCGCGGCGCCAACGGCGTCATTCTCATCGAGACCCGCAAGGGGCAGGCGGGGACGTCGCAGTTCGAATACGACGCCTACGTCGCCTCGTCGCAGGCCGCGAACAGCTACGACCTGCTGACGGGGAGCGAGTACAAGGCCTTCGTCCAGCAGCAGATCTCGGCCGGCAAGCTCCCGGCCTCGCGCGCCAACACCCTGGGCCCGGCCAACACGGACTGGGAAGACGAGCTGACGCGCAACGCCTGGACGCAGAACCACAACCTGTCGCTCTCGGGCGGCACGACCACCACGCGCTACCGGGCGACGCTCAACTACTTCGAGCAGCAGGGCGTGGTGATCTCGAACGGGATGCGCCGTTACCAGGGACGCATCAACGCCAGCAACTCGGCGTTCAACGACAAGCTCCAGAGTTCGCTCAACCTCACCGTCTCGCGTGTCTTCAACGACTACCTGCCGTTCGATAACCGCGCCGGCTTCGACGGTGGCGTGTTCACGAACATGGTGTCGTTCGACCCGACGCAGCCGGTAAGGCTCGGCAACGGCAACTTCTATGAAGTGGGCGCCGGCGCGCAGTCGATCCGGAACCCGGTGGCCATGGCGCGGCAGATCGCCGACCAGGCGCCGGAGACGCGCACGCTGGGCAACTTCACCGCGTCGTACGGCGTGCTGCCGAACCTGACCTTCCGCACCACGCTCGGCGCCGACGTGGCCAGCTCGGTGCGCCAGACGTACTTCCCGCTCGTGAGCCCGGTGGGTGCCTCCACCAACGGCCGCGCGCGCCAGGCCGAGCGCTCGCTCTCCAACCTGAACTTCCAGTCGCTGCTCACGTGGGCGCCGCAGATTGGCGAGAGCAACGAACTCGAAGTGCTGGGCGGCTACGAGTTCACGCGATTCGACAATCGCGGCTTCGAGGCGGAAATGCGCGGCTTCCTGACCGACGCCTTCCAGTGGAACAACCTGGCCGCGGGGTCCACTGAAGGATCGCCCGCGCCCATCTCGTACATCGAGCAGAGCCGCCTGGCGTCGTTCTTCACCCGCGTGAACTACGGCTTCAAGAACCGCTACTTCATCACGGGCGTGCTGCGCAACGACGGGTCGTCGCGCCTGGCGCCCGGGAACAAGTGGGCGGTCTTCCCGGCGGCGTCGGCCTCCTGGCGCCTGAGCGAGGAGTCGTTCCTGCAGGACGGGCCGTTCTCGAACCTGAACCTGCGCGTGGGCTACGGGCTGCAGGGAAACCAGGCGGTGCGTCCGTACGGCACGCAGCTCCTCCTGCGCACGAACAACGACGCGCGCTATCCGTTCGGCAACACGGTGATCACGGGCTTCGCCGCCTCGCAGGTGGCCAACCCCGACCTCAAGTGGGAGACGTCGAAGCAGATCAACGTCGGCCTCGACTACGGCTTCAAGGACAACCAGTTCACCGGCACCATCGAGTTCTATCAGAAGAAGACCGAAGACCTGCTCTTCGAGGTTCCGGTGGCGCAGCCGGCGGTGGTCTCCACCCGGCTCGAGAACGTCGGCAGCCTGACGACGAAGGGACTCGAGGTCTCGCTCGACGCGCAGGTCTTCAGCAACGCGTCGTCGTCGCTCACCTCGGGGCTCGTCCTCTCGGTCGAGCGCAACCAGGTCGATGAGCTCGGGCTCAACCGCCAGTTCATCATCACCGGTGAGGTGAACGGTCAGGGGCAGTCGGGCAAGTTCGCGCAGCGCCTGATCCCGGGGCAGCCGATCGGTACCTTCTGGGGCGCCGAGTTCGCCGGCTACAACAGCAATGGCGAGCAGCTGTTCAACAAGTACAAGGTCACCCGCGATGCGCAGGGTCGTGAGACCTCGCGCGTGCGCGACGGCACCACGACCTCGCCGGGCGGTGACGACGAAGTGATCATCGGGAACGCCAACCCGGCCTTCAGCCTGGGTGTGCGCAGCAACGCCACGTGGCGCCGCTTCGACGCCAGCTGGCTGTGGCGCGCCGAGATGGGGCGCGACGTGTTCAACAACACGGCGCTCGTCTACGGCACCACGTCGAACGTGAACCAGAGCCGCAACTTCCTGCGTTCGGCACTCAGCGCCAAGGACGCGATCGGCCAGCCGGCGATCTACTCCTCGCGCTGGATCGAGGATGGCTCGTTCGTGCGCCTGCAGAACCTGACGGTGGGCTACACCTTCCGTCTCCCCGGGACCTCGAGCCGCGACACGCGCGTTTACTTCTCGGGCGACAACCTGCTCCTGTTCACGCCGTACGAGGGCTACGACCCGGAGGTCTTCACGGGCGACGGGCCGGTGCGCGGCATCGACTACCTGATCTACCCGCGTGCCCGGACGTTCACGGGCGGCATCCGGTTCCAGTTCTAGGACACGACGGCCGCGGCGGAGGCGCATGAGCGCCGACCCGCCGCGGCCACCCTCCCGATCCCTCACTTCATCACCTGATCAGGGAACCCTCGAGACTATGTCGATTTTCTCTTCGCTCTCCCTCCGGCGCTCGCGGCTCTCGGCCGTGCTGCTCGCGGGGGCGCTGAGCGCGGTGGCGGGCTGCACCGATCTTGACGAGACGCCGCTCGACGCGCTCACTCCGGAGAACGCGTTCAAGAACGACGCCGAGATCGCAGCCGGTGCCGCGTCGGTCTACGCGCAGCTGCGCCAGACGCAGTGGGCGTACTACAACCTCTCCGAGATCACGACGGATGAGCAGATCGTCCCCACGCGCGGCAGCGACTGGTTTGACAACGGCCGCTGGATCGAGATCTACCGCCAGACGTGGACGGCCAACTCCGGCTCCGCGCTGGATGACATGAACGGCCTGTGGAACAACATGTTCGCCGGCGTGGCCAAGGCGAACCTGATGATCGACGTGGTCGAGAAGAGCTCGAGCGCGACCAAGGCGCTCAACCTGGCGGAGCTGCGCGTGCTGCGCGCCTGGTTCTACTACGTCCTCATGGACATGTTCGGCGGCGTCCCCATCGTGACGACCACCGAAGTGCAGCCGGTAGGACGTGCCTCGCGCGACTCGACCTTCAAGTTCATCGAGGCCGAACTCAAGGCAGCGCTCCCGGCGCTCCCCGACCGCCCGATTGCGTACGGCCGCATCAACAAGCACGTGGCCAACGCGATGCTGGCCAACATGTACATCAACGCCCCGGTCTTCCAGGGGACGGTGACGACGGCCGGGCTGCAGCGTGCGCCGGCGCGGTACACCGAGGCGATCCAGTACGCCGACGCGGTGATCAACTCGGGCGTGTACAGCCTGGCGAGCAACTGGCAGTCCAACTTCAATCCGGACAACGCCAGCTCGCCTGAACTCATCTTCGTCATCAACAACACGAGCAACCCGCCCGGCATCGGCAACTCGCTGCCGCAGCGTCCGCTGCACTACGCGCAGCACGGCGTGGGTGGTGGCCCGTGGAACGGCTTTGCGACGATCGCCGAGACGTATCGCAAGTACGATCCGGCCGACCAGCGCCGCAACATCTGGCTGGTTGGGCAGCAGAAGAGCTTCGTGACGGGCGCCAACGTGAACGATCGCGCGGGTCGTCCGCTCAT
>CAZVDJ010000014.1:0-20952 GCA_964626245.1 uncultured Gemmatimonadaceae bacterium | reverse complement strand
CTCCACCTGTCGCGCCCCGGCCCGTATGCCGGCGAGGGAGTTGGCGACGGCGAGCCCCAGGTCGTCGTGGCAGTGCGTGGAGATGACCACGTCGCGCGCCCCCGGCACCTGTTCCCGGATGTCGCGGATGATCGCGAAGTACTCGTCAGGCGTGATGTAGCCGACGGTGTCGGGGATGTTGAGCGTGGTGGCGCCCGCCGCGATGGCCGCTGCGAGCACCTCGTGCAGGAAGGCGCGGTCGGAGCGGCAGGCATCCTCGGGCGAGAACTGCACGTCGGCGCAGTGCGCGCGGGCAAGGGCCACCATGCGGTGCGCGGTGTCCACGACCTGCGGACGGGACATCCGCAGCTTGTGCTCCAGGTGAATGTCCGAGGTGGCGATGAAGGTATGGATGCGCGGGCGGAGCGCCGGGGCGATGGCGCTGGCGCAGCGCTCGATGTCGTCCTCGTTGGCACGCGCCAGCCCGCAGACGACCGGTACGTGAGTCGCGTCGCGTCCGTGATCCTGCCCGACCTCGCGGGCGATGGCGTGCACCGCGTCCCAGTCGCCGCGCGACGCCGCGGGAAAGCCGGCCTCGATGATGTCGACGCGCAGGCGCTGCAGCTGGCGGGCAATGCGGAGCTTCTCGTCGCGGGTCATGGTGCACCCGGGCGACTGCTCGCCGTCGCGCAGCGTCGTGTCGAAGATGCGGACGTGCTCGCCGTCCGCGCCCGGCGGGGATACTCGATCGCGCCCGTCGCTCATGCGCCCCCCTGGCCCGGGCGCACCTCGCGCGGTTGCAGGAAGGGCATCATTCGCCGCAACTCGCGCCCCACCTGCTCGATGGGATGCTCCACGTCGCGCTGCCGCGCACAGTCGAAGTTGGGGCGTCCGTCCCGGTTCTCCGCCAGCCAGGAGCGGGCGAACGTCCCGTCCTGGATGTTGGCCAGCAGCCGGCGCATCGTCGCGCGCGTCTCGTCGGTGATGATCTGCGGGCCGGCCAGGTAGTCCCCATACTCCGCGGTGTCACTCACCGAATGCCGCATGTAGTTGAGGCCCCCCTGGTACATGAGGTCGACGATGAGCTTGAGCTCGTGCAGGCATTCGAAGTAGGCCAGCTCCGGCTTGTAGCCCGCCTGCGTGAGCGTCTCGAATCCGGCCTTCACCAGGGCCGACACCCCGCCGCACAGGACGGCCTGCTCGCCAAAGAGGTCGGTCTCGGTCTCCTCGCGGAATGTCGTCCCCAGGACGCCTGCGCGCGTGCACCCGATGGCGCGCGCGTAGGCCAGGGCATCGGCGGTGGCGTGCCCGGTGGCGTCCTGGTGCACCGCGAAGAGGGCGGGGACGCCTGCACCTGACTGGTAGAGTTCGCGCACGCGATGGCCGGGCGACTTGGGAGCCACCATGCTCACGTCGACGGTCGCCGGCGGCTGGATTGCGCCGAAGTGAATGTTGAAGCCGTGCGCGAACATGAGGGTCTTGCCCGGGGCGAGGTGCGGGGCGATGTCGCGGGCGTAGATGCCCTCCTGCAGGTGGTCTGGGACGAGGAGCATGATGACGTCCGCCTCGCGCGCGGCGCCGGCCACGTCGGTCACGCGAAGCCCGGCGCCCTGCGCCCTGGCGCGACTGGCGGAGTGTGCCGGGAGTCCGACGCGCACGTCGAGTCCCGAGTCCCGGAGGTTGAGGGCATGCGCGTGTCCCTGCGAGCCGAAGCCGATCACGGCGATGCGTCGCGAGAGGAGCTGTGCGGGGTTGGCGTCGGCGTCGTAGTAGAGCATGGGGGGGCAGAAGACGAGAAGACGAGAAGACGAGAAGACGAGAAGACGGGAGACGCGTGAGGCAGGGGGCGCGGTCAGGCAGCTTCTTCTTCCGCGAAGCCGTCGGCCTGCGCCTGGAATGCCGGCGGGTGGCCGGCGTCGTGCGGGCGCGCGCCGCCGTTGGGCGAGGGGCGCGCGACGCGCGCGGGGGTGGTCATCGACATGGCGATGCGCCCCGATCGCGTGATCTCCTCGATACCGAAGCGCTGCACGCGCTCCAGGAAGGCGCTGATCGTCGCCGGGGCATCCATGATCGCCAGCACCATTGCCTGCGGCGACGCGTCGACGACGCGGGCGTCGAACTCGCGGGCCAGGCCCAGCAGCTCGGCCAGTCGGTGCCCGGCAGGGCCAAGGCGCACCAGGCACATCTCCTGGGTCACCGCACGATCGAACGTCACGTCGTGCACCGAGACGATGTCGATGAGGCGCTGGAGCTGCGCCACGACCTGCGACACGTCGTCGCGGTCGACCACCACCGTCATGCGCGAGAGGCCGGGACTCTCGGTGGTGGCGACGGCGAGCGACTCGATGTTGAAGCCGCGGCGGCGGAAGAGGGAGACCGCGCGGTTCAGGACACCGGGGCGGTCGTGCATGACGGCGATGAGGGTGTGGCGCATGGGGGGAGTCGAGACGGGAGACGGGAGACGGGAGACGGGAGGAGCGATGTCAGGTGAGCTGGGGGGCGGTGAGCATGTCGCCGATGGAGTTGCCCTGGGGGACCATGGGATAGACGTTCGCCTCGCGCTCGACACGGAAGTCGATGACCACGACGTCGTCGGTGGCGTAGGCGGTGGCGATCGCGTCGCCGACCTCCTCGGCGCACGTCACCGTGAGTCCCGTGGCGCCGTACGCGCGCGCGAGCAGGGCGAAGTCGGGGCCCGAGAGCGGGGTGCCGGAGTAGCGTCGCTGCTCGAACAGCTCCTGCCACTGCCGCACCATCCCCAGGTAGCCGTTGTTCACGATGGCGACCTTGATGTTCGTGATTCCCTCCTGGCGGATCGTGGCGAGTTCCTGGTTGGTCATCTGGAAGCCGCCGTCGCCGACCACGACCCAGATGGTCTCGTGCGGCGCGGCGAGCGCGGCGCCTAACGCGGCCGGGATGGCGAAGCCCATCGTCCCGGCGCCGCCCGACGTGATCAGGGTGCGTGGGCGCCGCCAGTCCAGGAGCTGCGCGGCCCACATCTGGTGCTGTCCCACGTCGGTCACCACGCGGTACGGGCCGCGCGCGTGCAGCGCCTCGTTGAGCGCGCCGAAGACGTCGTGCGGCATCAGCGATGCCGACGCGGGGCGGCGCATGTACGACTGCCGCGGCTGGTGGGTGGCCTGCATGGCGCGGATGTGCGCCAGCCATCCCTCGTGCCGCCGCTCGGGAACGGCCCGCACCATCGCCTGCAGCACCTGCCGGGCGTCCCCCACGATCCCCACCGCGACCGGGATCAGCTTCCCGATCTCCGACGGGTCGATGTCGACGTGGATCACCCGGGCGCGGGGCGCGAAGGTGGCGGCCTTGCCGGTCACCCGGTCATCGAAGCGGCCGCCCACGTTGAGCAGGACGTCGCACTCCTGGATGGCGCGATTCACGTGCACCCAGCCGTGCATGCCAGGCATGCCTAACGCCAGCGGGTGGTCGGCGGGAAAGGCGCCCAGCCCGTGGAGCGTGGTCACGACGGGCGTCCCGGTGCGCTCGGCCAGCGCCAGCAGCGCCTCGTGCGCCGCCGAGAGCATCACGCCGTTGCCGGCCATGATCAGCGGGCGCTGCGCATTGGCCAGGAGTCGCGCGGCCTGCGCAATCGCGCGCGACTCGCCGGCGCCCTCCGGGGCATACCCGGCCAGCGCCATCAGTGCCCCCCAGTCGGGAAGGAGCCGCGCCTGCTGCGCATCCTTGGTCACGTCGATCACGACCGGGCCGGGTCGGCCGGTGCGCGCCAGGTGGAAGGCCTCGCGAAAGACGCGCGGCAGCTCGGTGGCGTCGGTCACGAGGTACGCATGCTTGGTGATCGGGATCGTGATCCCGGTGAAGTCGGTCTCCTGGAACGCGTCGGTCCCCAGCAGGTGGCTCCCCACCTGGCCGGTGATGATCACCATCGGCGTGGAATCCATGAAGGCGTCGGCGATGGGGGTCACGAGATTCGTCGCGCCGGGCCCGGACGTCGCCACGCAGACGCCGACGCGGCCGCTGGCGCGCGCATAGCCCTCGGCGGCGTGCCCTGCCCCCTGCTCGTGGCGACACAGCACGTGACGCAGCGAGGCGCGATACTCCCACATGGCGTGGTAGAACGGCATGATCGCCCCGCCGGGTAGCCCGAACATCACGTCAACGCCCTCGCGCACCAGCGCCTCGCACATCACCTGTGCGCCCGTGCGCGTGCCATCAGGCGCCGGTCCCGGCGTCCCGTGAGTCGGCGCGGTCATGCGAGCACCGCCCCCGCACTGGCGTTGCCCACGACTCGCGAGTAGCGCGCCAGCCAGCCGCGCTCGAAGCGCGGCGCCGGCGGCACGAACTGCTCGCGCCGGCGTGCCAGCTCGGCATCGGTCACTTCGGTGGTGAGGCTGCGCGCCTGCAGGTCGATCCGGACCACGTCGCCGTCGCGGAGCAGGGCGATCACGCCGCCTTCCGCCGACTCCGGGGAGACGTGGCCGATGCAGAGGCCGCGTGTCCCGCCACTGAAGCGCCCGTCGGTGACGAGGGCCACGGCGCTGCCTAACGGCATCCCCTTGAGGCGCGACGTGAGGGCGAGCATCTCGCGCATCCCGGGGCCACCGCGCGGTCCCTCGTTGCGCACCACCACCACGTCGCCCTCGCGGATGGCGCCGGCCTCCAGCCCCTCGGTGGCCGCCTCCTCCGACTCGAAGACGCGTGCCGGCCCGCGGAACGCCATCTCGTGCTGCTCCACGGCGCCGACCTTCACCACGGCACCTTGCTGCGCCAGGTTGCCGAACAGGACGCAGAGCGCACCGCGCGCCGAATGCGGGCGCTCGGCCGGGCGAATGCAGTCGGGGTTGGCGTTCGCGGCGCCGGCGAGCTGCTCGCCGAGTGTAGTGCCGAGCACGGTGGGAGCCTCCAGGTGCAACGCGCCCGGCACCCTCGCCAGCTCGGCCAGGATGGCCGGAACGCCGCCGGCCGCGTGCAGGTCCTCCACGTGCCACTGGCGGTTGCCGTCCCAGGCCGGCGAGACCTTGGCCAGGTGCGGCACGCGCTCCGCCACCTCGTTGAAGCGGCGCAGCGGGTAGTCGACCCCCGCCTCACGGGCCAGTGCCAGGACATGCAGCACCGTGTTGGTGGAGCCGCCCATCGCCACGTCGAGCGCCACGGCATTGTCGATGGCCTGCGCCGTCACCACGTCACGGAAGGTCACCCCGTCGTGCACCAGCTGCATCAGCGCCTCCGCCGCGCGCGTCACCAGCGTCCGGCGCGCCGGGTCCACCGCCAGGATCGTCCCGTTCCCCGGCAGCGCGATGCCCAGCGCCTCGCACAGGCAGTTCATCGAGTTGGCGGTGAACATCCCGCTGCAGCTGCCGCACGTTGGGCAGCCGTTGACCTCGAGGTCGAGCAGGCGCGCGTCGTCGATGGTGCCGGCCGCGCGCTGCCCCACGCCCTCGAAGACGGAGATGAGGTCCACCTTGCGGCCGGCGGCGTCGCGCCCGGCGCGCATCGGCCCCCCGCTCACGAACACCGTGGGGAGGTTGGCGCGCGCCGCCCCCATCAGCATGCCCGGGACGATCTTGTCGCAGTTGGGCAGGCAGATCATCCCGTCGAAGCAGTGGGCGCGCGCCATCGTCTCCACGCAGTCGGCGATGAGCTCGCGCGACGGCAGCGAGAAGTGCATCCCCTCGTGCCCCATCACGATGCCGTCGTCCACGCCGATGGTGTTGAACTCGAAGGGCACGCCACCGGCGGCGCGGATCGCCTCCTTCACCGCCTGGGCCAGTGCTGGCAGGTGCACGTGGCCCGGGACGATGTCCACGTACGAGTTGCAGACGGCGATGAATGGCTTGTCGAAGTCCGCGGCGTCACGGATCTGCCCGGTGGCACGGAGGAGTGCGCGGTGTGGAGCGCGGGTGAAGCCCTTCTTGATCGTGTCCGAGCGCATGAGCGGCAGTGAGGGAGGACGCGGGCGGTGCTGGTGGAGCGCGTGCGGCAGAGGGCCGGGCAAACGAAAAAGGCCCCATCCGGTGTCGGGTGGGGCCTCACTTGGCTGCGGTCGCCGCTATCGGCGAAGGCGTGTGCGCGACGCTATGTCGCTCGTGGCAAGTGGCCCGACCCCCGTACGCGAAGTACTACCGCGAGGAGAATCGCGGTAATCAGCGTAAGGGCGATAAGTCGGAGCGACGCGAGCAGCACGAGCGGTGTAGTCGTCAGCGAGGGAGCATGGTGGCGCGCGACCGGCCAGGGGGCCGGGTTGGGCAACATAGGGCGATGCCCGGCATTGGGCAAGACGGGCGGACGGCGCGTGACGTCACACGCTACGCCGCCATGCCGATGCGTTGCAGGTGCTGGTGCGCCAACGCCTCGGCCCGCTTGGAGTCGTCGAAACCGTTCTCGCTGCGCGAGATGACCAGCGTGGCCACGCCGTTTCCGATGAGGTTCACGATGGCCCGCGCCTCGGACATGAAACGATCCACACCGAGCAGGAGCGCGAGCCCCTCGAGCGGGACCACCTGCATGGCCGACAGCGTGGAGGCCAGGACGATGAAGCCACTCCCCGTCACCCCCGCGGCGCCCTTCGACGTCAGCATCAGGATGAGAAGGATGCCGACCTGCTGCCCGATGGAGAGGTCGATGCGGAAGACCTGTGCGATGAAGATGAGCGCCATGGACAGGTAGATCGACGTCCCGTCCAGGTTGAACGAGTAGCCGGTGGGGATGACCAGCCGCACCACCGACTTGTTGCAGCCATAGCGCTCGAGCTTCTCGAGCATGCGCGGGAGCGCCGCCTCGCTGGAGCTGGTGCCCAGCACCAGCAGGATCTCCTCGCGGATGTACTTGAGGAACTCCCAGAGCGAGAAGCCGTACAGGCGGCAGATGACGTTCAGGACGACGAAGACGAAGAGGAACATCGTCAGGTACACGTCGAGCATCAGCCGCCCGAGCGGCAGGAGCGTCTTGAGGCCGAACGACCCCACGGTGAACGCCATCGCCCCGAAGGCGCCAAGCGGGGCGACGTGCATGATGATGCCGACGAGCTTGAAGAAGACCTGCGCCAGCCGTTCGCAGCCGTCGGTGATGTTGCGTCCCACCTCGCCCGACATCGTGAGGGCGACGCCGAAGAGGACGGCGAAGAAGACGACCTGCAGCACCTCGCCCTTGGCGAAGGCGTCCACCACGCTCGACGGGACGATGTGCACCAGGAAGTCGACGAACCGCATCTGTTCGCCGGCGGTGGCGTAGCGCGAGATGTCGCCCTTGGCCATCGAAGAGGCATCGAGCCCCGCGCCCGGCTTGGTCACGTTCACGACCAGGAGCCCGATGGCGAGCGCGAAGGTGGTGACGACCTCGAAGTAGAGGAATGCCTTGCCCCCGACGCGACCCACGTGCTTCAGGTCACCGATGGTGGCGATGCCGGCGACGATGGTGAGGAAGATGATCGGCGCGATCACCATCCGGACCAGGTTCACGAAGGTGTCGCCCAGCGGCTTGAGCGCTTTGCCGAACTCCGGCCAGAGAATGCCGACCACGACGCCCAGGGCGACGGCGGTGAGGACGCGGAACGTGAGGTTGCCGAGGAGGCGGCGCAAAATCGGAGACGGGAGGCGGGAGACGAGAGACGGGAGGGGCGGCGATGGCGGGTGGTGCCGCTCCAGGCCGGTCGAGGGCGCATGAGGCTATCGCGGGGGGGCGAGGTACGCCAGCCGTCGGACCGGGAGCCGAGGCGTGACGCCGGTGAGGAGTCGCCCGTCCTTGATGTGCCTGCGCTCATCTGGCGGCCCGAGCGCGCCTCCGCCCCCCGTCATTCCCGGCCCCCCGCCCCTCATGACCGCGGACACCCCGGCTCGAAGCAGCACCTTCGACGCCGACATCGACACGTTGCTCGCCCGGCAATTTGCCGACGCGGAAGTGCGGGTGAACGGCGTGCGCATCGCCGTGCTGGGGGTGCTCGCGATCGCGGCGGCGCTGTATGCCCCGCACCTGTCGCCCACGCTCACCGCGGTCAACCTCGTGGTGCTGGCGCCGATGCTGGCGTGGGCCATCGCGCAGCACCTGCTGGCGCACCGGCGCGGACGGGCCGGGGGCACGCTCTTCCTGGCCAACATCGTCTGCGACATCACGGCCACCACCCTGCTGCTGCTGGGCTACGGGATGTTCGGCGATCCCAACCTGGCGGTGAAGTCGCCGGCCTTCTCGATGTACTTCGTGGTGCTGGCCACGCGCCCCTTCACCGGATCGCCCCGTCGCGCGGCCTTCGCGGCGTCGCTCGCGGCGGCGCAGTACGCGTCGCTCGTCGCCTTCCTCGTGCTCAGCGGACGCCTCCTCCTGCTCGACGACCCCATGCGCTCTGGGACGACGACCGGGACCACGCTGCTGGACGAGGGGTCGAAGCTGATGATGCTGGCCGTGGCGGGGGTGGTCTCGACGTACGCCACCGACTGGATCGACCGCACGCTGCTCAAGGGGATTGCCGCCAGGCGCAATGCGGACGCCCGCTTCCGCGCCGTCTTCGAGCAGTCGGGGGTTGGCGTGGCGCTGCTGCGGGCCGAGTCGGAGATCGTGGAGGCGAACGAGGCGATGGGGGCCTTCCTGGGCGTGGCGCCGGCGTCGCTCGTCGGCGAACGCCTGTACGCCTACTCGCCCTCCGAGGACGCCGAGGTGGTGCGCGCGATGGCGCGCGAGGTTGCGGAGGGGGCGCGCGAGTCCGCCAGCGCCGAGCTGCGCTACGTACGCCCCGAGGGCGAGGTGGCGTGGGGAAGCCTCACGCTGACCCGGGCAGAGCTGGCGCGCGACGCGCACCTCATCGCCGTGCTGCAGGACGTGACCCAGCGCAAGTCGCTGGAGCGCGAGCTGCTGCGCCAGGCCTTCTACGACCCGCTCACCGGGCTGGCCAACCGCGCGCTCTTTCGCGACCGCGTGCAACATGCCCTCTCGCGCGCCACGCGCGAGCAGGAGCACGTGGCCGTCATGTTCCTCGACCTGGACAACTTCAAGGGCACGAACGACACGATGGGGCACGCCGCCGGCGACGAGCTCCTGTCGATCGTTGGGGCCCGCCTGCTCAACGCGACGCGCGGCTGCGACACGGTGGCCCGCCTGGGGGGCGACGAGTTCGCCGTCCTGCTGGAACACGTCCGCAGCGACGAGGACGCGACCATCGTGGCGCAGCGCATCAACGACGCGCTGGGACACCCGGTGGAGCTGGCATCGGGGGCCACGGTGCGCGTGAGCGCGAGCATCGGCATTGCCCGTGCCGACGTGGGGGACGGGGTGGAGGAAGTGCTGCGCAACGCCGACGTGGCGATGTACGCCGCCAAGGGCGGGGTGCGCGGCGGCCACGTCTTCTTCGACACCTCCATGCACGCGGCGCTGGTGGATCGCGTGCTGCTGGAAGGCGACCTGCGCCGCGCCCTGGAGCAGGGGGAGTTCTGGGTGGCGTACCAGCCGATCGTGGCGCTGGAGTCCAACCACGTGCTGGGTGTGGAGGCGCTGCTGCGGTGGAACCACCCCGAAAAGGGGACCGTCCCGCCCAACGACTTCATCGCGGTGGCGGAGGAGACGGGGCTCATCGTTCCGATCGGGCGGTGGGTCCTGCGCGAGGCGTGCGCGCGCACGTCGGCGTGGAACGCCCGGCGCCGCGATGGCGAGACGTTCTCGGTCACGGTGAACCTGTCGGTGCGGCAGCTCGAATCGCCACACCTGCTCGATCACGTGCGGGAAGCGTTGCAGGTGACGGGACTGCCGGCTGACCGGCTCGTCCTGGAGATCACCGAGAACGCCCTCATGCACCGCACCGACGTGACGCTGGCGCGGCTGCACGAACTCAAGTCACTCGGCGTGCGCCTGGCGATCGACGACTTCGGGACGGGCTACTCGTCGCTGTCGTACCTGCAGCAGTTCCCGGTCGACATCCTCAAGATCGACCGGAGCTTCACCGACGGATTGCTGCGCGGGTCGCACGACGACGCGCTGGCGCGCACGATCATCGCGCTGGGCGACCTGCTCACGCTGCGCACCATTGCCGAAGGGGTGGAGCACGCTCGGCAGCACGCGAGGCTGCGCGACCTGGGGTGTGACTACGGGCAGGGCTATCTCTTCAGCCGCCCGCTGGCGGCCGCCGACATGGACCGGCTGCTGCGGAGTGGCGAACTGCGCTTCACGGGCGAGCAGCCGATCGTGCTGAGCGCGATCGCCGAGGCGGGGAGCGACGAGGAGCGCGAGGGAGGGAACGAGGGCGGGAGCGAAGGTGGGAACGAGGGCGACGACGACGCCGCGTTGCAGGGCGGGGCAGTGGGGACGGCCAGTGTTGGCCGTGTTGTCGGAGAGAGGGGCGGCGTTGGCGGGGCGGACGGCGTGGAGGGACCGGCGGGCGCGGAGTCTGGGGGAGCGCTCGGCGCACGGGGGCCGAGGGGGGCGCGCGGGGCGCGGGGGGCCCCCCCGGGAAACAGGTAGCACTCGGCGGCGCTCCGCGCCGTACCATTCGGTGGCGCACACCATCCTCCGCGTGCGCATCGCCAGCGCATCCCTCACCAACTCGCCCGCGGACCGCCTCCCTCCGCGTTGCGCACGGCTCGTCAGGTCGCCGCCACGCGCGCGGGCGGCACTCCGTGCGTCGAAGCGCCGCCCGTCGTCCCTTCCGCCATTCGCGCGCCCGCTACATCACGGTCCTCGGTGGCAGGACGATGGCGCCGAGCCCCAACCGGCGCAGCAGCTCGTTGAACGCGGGGACGTCGCGCTCCAGGATCGTGCGCAGCTGCGTGGCGATCGGTGCCCAGTCGCGCAGCACGTCCTGCAACCGTTCCGTGGCCCCGCGCGTCGGCCGCCCTTCGGGACCGCCGTAGATGTACGAATGGTCGCCCGCAACATTCGTGTAGAGTTCGATCAGCTGGTTGTCCAGCTGTCCCGGGTGGCGGATCGGGTCCTGCCCGCTCTCGCTCTTCACCTGGTTCAACCGCACCTCCACACCGGACAGCCGTCCCGTGAGCGAGTCGGCGGCCGGCTTCACCTCGCCGGCCCGGTTGATGCGCCCGGCCTGCTCCAGCGCGCGTGTCGCCTGCTCGCGCACGGCCCGGATCGTCTCCAGCGCTTGCGACGCGACCGTGATGGAGTCACGAAGCGCTGACGCCACGCGGAACTGCTCCTCGTAGTCGCCCTGCGCCACCTGCGTCAGCCGCGGATCGGCCAGCACCCGGAAGCTGCGCGACTGCGTTCCCCCCGCCGCGATGAGTCGCGCCGTGTACGTCCCCGGCGGGGCCTTCACGCCGCCCGTGTATCCCCAGATGACCTGTCCCTTGAGCAGTCGCGGACCGGGATAGGTCAGGTCCCACGCCAGCCGCTGCGCCCCGGCCCTGGGCTTGAGCGGCGCCTGTCCCAGTTCCCGCGCGCGCGCGGTATCGGTGGTGAAGCTGCGCACCACCCGCCCGGCCGCATCGGCGATCTCCAGCCGCACGGACGAATCGGGCGCAGCGGCAAACCAGGTGTGGAGCAGCGCCCCCTGCGGCAGGGGATCGGGGGCGCTCTCGATGCCGCCGGCGCCGCCGCCGCCCACCTGCACGCGGTAGGCGTCGCGCGGCGTGAACAGGTGCGCGCCGGTCCCCGCGACCACGTCGGCCAGTTGGTGCAGCGGCGTGACGTCGTCCAGGATGTACAGCGAGCGTCCCTGCGTGGCCACCACCAGGTCATTGCGGTGCACCTTGAAGTCGGCCACCGGCGAGACGGGGAGATTCAGCTGCAACGACTGCCAGCGCCGCCCGCCGTCGAACGACACGAACATCCCGTGCTCCGTCCCGGCGTAGACGAGGTGCTCCTTCACCGGGTCCTCGTGCACCGCGCGCACCGGCGTCCCGGCGGGAATGCCGTTGTTCCCGTCCGTCACCAGCGTCCAGCTGCGCCCGCCGTCGTCGGTGCGGAAGATGTACGGGCGGAAGTCGTCCATGCGGAAGCGCTGCACCGCTACGTAGGCGCGCCCGGCGCGATGCGCCGACAGGTCGATGTTCTCCACCGTCCCGTACTGCGGCATGCCGGGAGGCGTCACGTCCTGCCACGACGCCCCGCCATCCCGCGTCACGTGCACGCGTCCGTCATCGCTACCCGCCCACAGGATCCTGGCGTCGCGCGGGTCTTCCGACAGGGCAAAGACGGTGTTGAAGATCTCCACCCCCGTCACGTCGTGGTTGATGGGGCCGCCGGCAGCCTCCTGGTGCGCTCGCGTGTTGGTGGTGAGGTCGGGCGAGATCGTCTCCCACGTCATCCCGGCGTCGCGCGTGCGGTGCACGTACTGCGACCCGTGGTACACCACCTTGCGGTCGTGCCGCGACACCAGGATCGGTGCCACCCACTGGAAGCGGTACTTGAGGTCCTTGGCCGCCTGCCCCAGTTGCAGCTGCGGGTAGGCCACCACGTTGCGGCGCTCGTCGGTGCTCAGCACCATGCGATTGATGGCCCCGCCATAGCAGCCGCCCCACACCACGTCCGGATGATCCGGATGCAGCGCCACCGGCCCCGTCTCGCATCCCGACGCGTACTTCCACTCGTTCATCGGGTGCAGGACGTTGGGGCCGATCCACGCCGGCAGCGAGATGCTCGTGTTGTCCTGCTGCGACGAGTAGACGCGATACGGAAACTGGTTGTCCACCACCACGTCGTAGAACTCGGCCGTGGGCTGGTTGTTCATCGTGGACCAGGTCCGTCCGCCGTTCACCGTGACCTGGGCCCCGCCATCGTCACCAATGACCATCAGGTGATGGTTGGAGGGGTTGATCCACAAGTCGTGCGTGTCGCCATGGGGCACCTCGATCGGCGTGAACGTCTTGCCGCCGTCAATCGACCGGTAGATCGAGGTGTTGAGCGCGTACACCGTGTGCTCGTCCTGCGGGTCGGCCTCGATGCGCGTGTAGTACCAGGCACGCTGCCGCAGCTTGTTCTCGCTGTTCACGCGCGTCCACGTCGCGCCCGCATCGTCCGACCGGTACACACCGCCCGCCGGCTCCGCTTCCACCAGCGCCCAGACGCGATCGGGATTGGCCGGGGACACCGTCACCCCCACCTTCCCCACCAGCCCGGTGGGGAGCCCGCCGCCCAGCCTGGTCCACGTGTCCCCGCCGTCCGTGCTCTTGTAGACCCCACCCTCCGCGCCGCCTGAGAGCATCGTCCACGGCTTGCGCTCGGCACGCCACATCCCGGCGTACAGGATGCGCGGGTTGCGCGGGTTCATCGCCAGGTCGCTGGCGCCGGTCGAGTCGTTGAGGAAGAAGACCTGCTGCCAGGTGGTGCCGCCATCCTTCGAGCGGTAGATGCCGCGCTCCCGGTTCTTCCCGAACATGTGGCCTAACGCGGTGACGTACACCAGGTCGGGGTTGGTGGGATGCACCACCACGCGACGAATGGCCCCGCTCTCGGGAAGCCCCGCAAAGCGCCAGGTGCGCCCCGCATCCTGCGACTTCCACACGCCGCGCCCCTGCGACGAGTTGCCCCGCACGTCCGCCGAACCGGTGCCGACGTAGATCACGTTGGGGTCGGAGTCGGCGATGTCGACGGCACCGATGCTGCCGCCGAAGAAGCCATCGGAGATGTTCTTCCAGCTCGTCCCGGCATCGTCGGTCTTCCAGACGCCGCCCCCGGTGGTGCCCATCAGGAAGGTGTGCGGTTCGCCGGCGATGCCCGTGACGGCGGTGGAACGACCGCCGCGGAACGGGCCGATCATGCGGTACTGCAGCGAGGCGAACAGGGCGCTGTCGTAGGCCGGCGCGGCGGTGGCGGACGGGGTGGAGGCGGACGGCGCGGGCGCTCGCCCGCGCTGGGCCGCGGCGTTGCCGCTGCCGGAGGCGAGCAACGCGCCGGCCGCCAGCGCCACGGTGCACCCGCGGCGGACGCGGCGGCCGTTGTGGAAGGAACGACGAGGAGACATGGGGGGATTCGGGTGGGCGATGCGGCGTTGCGGCCGGCGGGTCAGGTAGGGGCGGGAAAGCGCGACAGCCGGTGCAGCGCGATGTCGTGTCGCGTGGCACCGTCCAGCGCCAGGTCGGCGACGATCTCGCCGATCACCGAGGAGAACTTGAAGCCGTGCCCCGAACAGGCGTGGGCGATGAGGACCGCCGGGGACTCGGGCAGCCGGTCCAGGATGAAGTGCTCGTCCGGCGTGTTGGTGAAGAGGCACGTCTTGGCCAGCAGTGGCGCGCTGCCAACCCCGGGAAAGCAGTCGCGCACCACCCGGTGCAGGAGCGCCACGTCGTCGGGACGCACCGCGGCGCGGTCGAGGTGGTCGGGGTCGACGACCTCACGCGCATGATGGTAGCATCCGATCTTGAAGCCGGGCGTGCCGAATTCCGGGAAGCCGTACCAGTGCTCACCCGCGTGATCCAGGTTGAAGACCGGGAAGCGCGCCGGAGCGAAGGCATCGCGATCGTCCAGGTCGAACCACGCGAGCACCTGCCGCTCGGGCGACAGGAGCGGCGCCATCGACGGCAGGAGGGTGCGCGTCCAGCTTCCCGCCGCCACCACGAGCTGCCCCGCCTGGTATCGGCCCGTCGGCGTCTCGACCTCCACGCCCATCGCCGTCGGCGACCAGCGCACGACCGGCTCTTCTTCCCGCACGACCGCCCCGTACCGCGCGGCGACCGCCACGTGCGCGGTAATGCTGCGTTCCGGCACCAGGAAGCCCCCGCGCGGCTGCAACACGGCGAGATAGTCGGCGGGGAGTGCATAGCCGGGAAAACGCGCCGACAGTTCGGCGCTGCTGAGCACCTCGTGATCCAGGTCGTGTACCTCGCACGAGTGCCGCGAGCCGGTCACGGTGCGCGAGTCGGCCGGGCCGGCATCGACCGATCCCGTGATGTGCAGCAGCGGCTCGCCGGCGTCCCGCTCCAGCGCCTCCCACAGCTCGTACGCGCGCCGCAGGAGCGGGACGTACGACGGATGCTCGAAGTATGCCAACCGGATGATGCGGGTGAAGCCGTGCGATGAACCCTGCTCGTGCGGAATGCGAAAGCGCTCGAGCAGGAGGACGCGCGCCCCTCGCCGCGCCAGGTGGAACGCCGTTGCGCTCCCCATCGCCCCGCCCCCCGCCACGATCACGTCGTACGTCATGCGGTTCGTCTCCACGATCAGTCGCGGGACAGCGTCACCACCAGCCGCGACACCTTGTACACGGCCAGGGGGTCCGACGACGTGTAGCTGACGGTGCGCCCGCTGCGCCGGATGCCGGGAATGAGCGCCACCAGGTCGGCGTGCGCCAGGTTGTCCAGCTCCACCTCGAGCGTGATGCTGCTTCCCAGGCGCACCGGCTGGCGCGCGACGCGCTTGACCAGGGCGGCGCGCACGCCGGCCGCAACCTTCTCTCTCGCCTCGAGCGGGTGCATCGTGCGCGCCGCCGAGTAGCCGATGCCATCCTTCACCGCCAGCCCGTCGACGCCGGGAATGAAGTCGCGCGCCATGTCCACCGCGGCGCGATCGCCGCTGATGAACACCACGGGGACGCCGAAGTACCCGGCCACCATCGCGTTCAGCCCGTATTCGCCCACCTCCTTGCCGTTCAGCCGCACGACCTTGAGCGCCCCGGAGAAGGTGTGCCCGTGCACGGCGTCGGCCGTGGACCCCGGCGCGTGGTAGCCGATGTACACGGCCGCGCTGAACGACGAGTCGAGCCCCTGCGCCATGCCTAACGGCTTGGGTGCGCCGGTGATCAGCGACGCACGCCGGTCCAGCTCGTCGGGGCGCAGGTTGGTCTGCGGGCCGTGCGAGTCGTTCACCACCACCTCGGTGGCGCCCCCGGCAAACGCCCCCTCGATGGCCGCATTCGTCTCGGCGATCATCTGGCGCCGCGCCCACTCGTAGTTGATCCCCCCGGGCGACGTCTGGGTGCTGGAGACGACGCCGGCGATCCCTTCCAGGTCGACGGAGATGTAGACCTTGAGGCGCGCCGGCGCCTGTGCCGCGGCCACCTGAGGCGCGAACGGCCAGGCGAGCGCCGGCGTCATGGCCAGCGTCGCGACGCGCAGGGATCGGGAGCAGAGGAGGCGGAGAGATCCGGACCGACGGCAGCGAGACATGACGGGGTTCCAGCGAGGAATGGGCACGAGGTGGCGCTCGCCCTGTGATACGCATCGCATTGTCGCCCCGCTAGGGGAACGATCTTCATCTGCTCCGATTGCCGACGTGACCCCGCCGGAGTGCGGGCGTCCTCCACTCGTGACGGCTTCACTCGTCCCCATCGACCCGCCGTTTTCCGCACCCGCACCGCCCGCCGAGCGTGCCCTGCTCAGCGGTACGCTGGCCGCGTCCATGGAGCGCATCGCGCGCCTGACCATGGCCTCGCTGCAGGCGCCGGCCGTGACGCTCGCGCTGCTGGGCTCCGACCGCCGGACCTTTCGGGCCGGCGACTTTGCCCGCGAGTGGATCGCGCACGACAGCGGCGTCCTGGTGCGGACCGGACTGGTCACGCGGGCGCTGGACCGCGGCGGCGTGCTCTCCCTGGGCGATGCCCTGGACGCGTCACAGGATGCGTCGCTGCGCTCGGCGGCGGACGCGTTGCAGGTGCGCAGCCTGGCGCTGGCCGCGCTCACGCGACCCGACGGGACGGTGCTCGGGACGCTGCTCGCCCTCTCCGACGCGCCGCGCACCTGGAGCGAGGCGGAGCTGCAACGCCTCGCGGACCTGGCCGAAACGGCGTCCACCGAGCTGCAGCTGCGCCACGCCCTGGCCGAGCGCGAGATGCGCGAGCGGCAGTTGCGGCACGACTCGCTGCACGACGGGCTGACCGGGCTTCCCAATCGCACGCTCTTCATGAAGCGGCTGAGCGATGCGTCCATCCGCGCGCGGCGAGACGGTGACGGACTCTTTGCCGTCCTCTTCCTCGACCTCGACGACTTCAAGTTCGTCAACGACAGCATGGGGCACCACGTGGGCGACGAGGTGCTCGTCACCGTGGCCCGGCGCCTGGAGGAGTGCGTGCGCGGCGGGGACATCGTGGCGCGCCTGGGCGGCGACGAGTTCGCCATCCTGCTGGAGCGGGTGAGCGATGCGCGCGATACCGCGCTGGTCGCCGAGCGCGTCCAGGAATCGCTGCGCGCGCCGATGCGGCTCGGGAACCACGAGTGGAGCACCACGGCGAGCATCGGCGTGGTGATCTCGAGCTCGGAGGCCGAGCGTCCCGAGGGCCTGCTGCGCAGCGCCGACATGGCGATGTACCGCGCCAAGAACCAGGGACGCGCGCGATTCGAGATGTTCGACCGCGCCATGCACGCCGACGCCCTCGCACGATTGCAGCTGGAGACCGACCTGCGCCACGCGGTCGAGCGGGATGAGTTCGTCCTGCACTACCAGCCGATCGTGGCGCTGGCCAGCGGGCGCGTGCACGGCGTGGAAGCGCTCATCCGCTGGCAGCACCCGGAGCGTGGCATCGTCCCCCCCAGCGAGTTCATCCCCGTGGCCGAGGAGACGGGGCTCATCGTCCCCATCGGGCGGTGGGCGCTGCGCACCGCCTGCCAGTCGCTGCGCGCACTGGATGGGCGCGCCGGCACGGCGGAGGGGTTGCATCTGTCGGTGAACCTCTCGGTGCGCGAGTTCGGGCAGTCGGACCTGGTGGCGACCGTCGGCCGCATCCTGAGCGAGACCGACTTCACGCCGTCGCGCGTCCACCTCGAAATCACGGAGAGCGCGATCATCGGCCAGCAGCACCCGGCGCTCACAACCATCGCCGAGCTGCGGACCCTGGGCGTGCGCATCCACCTGGACGACTTCGGCACCGGCTACTCGTCGCTCTCGTACCTGCACCGGCTCCCCCTCGACGCCATCAAGATCGATCACACGTTCACCGGCTCCATGGAGCAGGAGGAACGGCCGCGCCACGTGGTGCACGGCATCCTGTCGCTCGTGAGGGCGATCGGGCTGGAAGCCGTGGCCGAAGGGGTGGAGAGCGCCCAGCAACTCGAGCGGCTCCGGCAGATGGGGTGCCCGTTCGTGCAGGGGCACTTCTTCTCGGAGCCGCTCACCGCCGACGCCCTCGCTGACTTCGTCGCGAGCGAGCCGAGCTGGTAGCGCAAGCTGCGCTGGTAGCGCGAGCCGCGCGCACCGCGCGGCTGGTCAGCTCGCGGCCATTCCCGCGACCGGGAGTGCCAGCGCGTCGGCGCCGCCCCGGGCCGCTACGGACGAAGGACCCTCGGCGCGAGTCTCGATGGCCGGCGGCAGCAGCATGTACATCACAGGCGTCACCAGCCGGCTCAGGAGCGTGGAGCTCACCAGCCCGCCGATGATGACCAGCGCCAGCGGCGAGTACAGCGACGAACCCTGCACCGCCAGCGGCAAGAGCCCCCCGATCGCGGTGAGCGTCGTGAGCACGATGGGCAGGAAGCGGATCTTCCCTGCCGACTCGATGGCCTCGTGCAACGCCACCCCCTCGGCACGCAGCTGGTTGGTGAAGTCGACCAGCAGGATCGAGTTCTTGATCTCGATGCCGATGAGTGCCACGAAGCCGATGACGGCGGTGAAGGAGAGGGTGTAGCCGCCGGCTAGCATCTCTAGTATCCCGCCGACGATCCCGAGCGGGATGACGGACGCCACGATGATCATCCCCTTGAAGGTGCGGAACTCGAGGATGAGGATGGCCAGGATGCCGAACGTGGCCACGAGGATCGCCGTCCCCAGTCCGCCAAAGCTCTCCTGCCGGCTCTCGATCTCCCCCGCGGCCGTGATCCGGTAGCCGGCAGGAAGGGAGAGCGCCTCCAGCCGCGCGAGCACCTCCTTCGTCACGCGGTCGGTGTTGAAGCCGGTGCGGACGTGGCTGGTCACGGTCACGGCACGCTGGGCGTCCACGTGCTGGATGAGTGGCGGGGAGGACTCGAAGCGGAGCGCCGCGACCTGCGCCAGCGGCACCTGGGCCCCGGTCACCGAGCCCACGTACACCTGGTCGAGCGCCGACAGCACCTGGCGGTCGCCACGTGGCAGGCGCACCGTGATGTCGTACTCCTCCCCATCCACGTCGCGGAAGGCGCCGGCGCGCAGGCCGGCGATCCCCAGCCGCACGGTCCGATCGATCTCCACGGTGGGGATGCCCAGGAGTCCCGCCTTGTCCCGGTCGATGTCGAGCGCCAGGTCCGTGCGGTTGAGCCGCAGCGGGTTCACCACGTCGCGCGTTCCGGGGACGGCGTCCAGCAGGCGCTCCAGGCGCCCGGCCACGAGGCGCAGCGTGTCGAGGTTATCGCCCGTCAGGCGCAATGCGATGGGCGCCTCGATGGGCGGCCCGTTCTCGAACTCCTTCACCACCACGCGCGCGTTGGGAATGGCGTCGAAGCGCTGGCGGAGCGAGTCCAGCACCAGCGGCGTCCGGCGCCCATCGTACCGATCGAGCAGGACGAACAACTCCGCGAGGTTGTTGCGCTCGCTCCCGGGGGTGACGTTGTAGTACACCTGCGAGTTTCCCTTGCCCACGTTGGCAAAGACCGAGCGCACGTCGCGGCGCGCCAGCAGCGCCTGTTCCACCTGGCGCACCACGCCGTTGGTCTCGTCCAGCGACCAGCCGTCCGGCGTCTCGACCGTCACCAGGAACTGCGGCGTGCCGGCCTTGGGAAAGAGCGAGAAGCCCACCACCGGGACCAGGGCAAGCGAACCGGCGAAGAGGAGCGCCGCCGCGGCAAGCGTCAGGCGGGGACGGGCCAGCGCTCGGTGCAGCACCCGCGAGTACGTGGCGTCGATGCCGCGATTGAGCAGCCGAAGGAAGACGTTGCCGTGCGCATCCCGTTCCTCCTTCAGGAAGATGGAGGCGAGGAACGGGATGATCGTGAGCGATACCAGCAGCGAGGCCACGATCGTGAGGATGACGGCCAGCGGCATCCCGCGGATGAACTTGCCCGGTGCGCCCGGCAGCATGAGGAGCGGAAGGAAGGCGAACATCAGCGTCGCCGTGGTGCCAAGCACCGCCACGGTGATCTGCTGCGTTGCCGCCACCGCGGCGCGCGCGCGCGTGTACCCCTGCCGCAGGAAGCGGGCGATGTTCTCCACCACCACGATCGAGTCATCGACGAGCAACCCGAGGGCAATCACGAACCCGACGATGGTGAGCTGGTTGATCGTGTAGCCGAACGCCTTGAGCAGCGAGACGCCGATGGCGAGCGAGAGGGGGATGGACACCATCGTCACCGCGGCCGCACGCCAGCCCAGCGGGAGCAGCGTCACCAGCACCAGCAGGATGGCGACCACGAAGTCTGTCCCCAGGCGCGAGAGGCGGGCCTCCACGTTGCGCGACTGGTCGAAGCCGCGCGCCAGCGTGATCGAGGCCGGGAGGTCGCGCTCGAACTCGTCGAGCACCTGCCAGACGTCGTTGCGCACCGTCGAGATGTTGCGCGCGTTCTTCATGCTCGCGCTGACGAAGGCGGCGCGCGTGCCATTGTACCGCCCAAGGTGCTTGGCTTCGGCGTAGTTCCAGTCGACCGTCGCCACGTCCTGCAGCCGGATCATGCTCGACCCCGACCCGCCCACCACCGTCTGCCGCACCTCGTCGAGCGACTGGTAGCTGCCGCTGGTCTTCACGTTGAACTTGCGACGGCCGGCGTCCACGCTTCCGCCCGGGATGTTGGCCGATTCGCCCTGGATGGCCTGCAGCACCCGGGTGAGCGGCAGGCGCAACTGCGACAACCGCCCGAGGTCGATCGCCACGCGCACCTCGCGTTCCGGCACGGCCCAGACATCCGCCTCGCGAACGCCGTCGCGACGCGCGAGCAGCTCCTTGAGCCGGCGCGCCTCGCGGTCCAGCACGGAGTACGGCACCGTGGACGACACGAGCGCCAGCTGCACGATGTTCACGCGTCCCGAGTCGAAGCGCCGCGTCTCCAGCCGCAACAGCTCGGCCGGAAGGTCGGGGCGCAGCGCGTTGAGCTCTCGCAGCACCTCCTCGTACTTGCGATCGGCGTCGGCGTTGGCGTCGAACTCCACCTGCACCGTCGCCAGCCCATCCTCGATGGAGGTGCGGATCGTCTTCAGCTCATCCAGCTCACGAAGTCGCGTCTCGACCGGGTCGAC
>CAZVDJ010000013.1:20763-21260 GCA_964626245.1 uncultured Gemmatimonadaceae bacterium | reverse complement strand
GGCTCTCGGAAGTGGTCTCGTCGGACGCCTTGACGGAGCCCGACGTGACTGTGACCGCCCCTGGTGGCAGCTGCGTGGCGCTCGCGCCGTTGCGGTTGAAGACGTTGCGGTAGAACTGGAAGCCAGCCGTCGTCTTGGACTCGAGCGACGCCGTCAGGGTGCGCGTCGCCGTGACACCGGCATCGACGGTGTAGACGAAGAAGTTGGTGCGGTTGTCGGTCTTGAAGCCCAGCCGGTCCTGCCCGGTGTTGGTGCAGTTGTCGAAGCGGCACAGCTGCGAGTCCAGGCGGTGCGTGTAGTCGAGGCCGAAGTTGCCGCGCGCCGACAGCCAGTCCGAGGCCCGCCAGTTGGCGTTCACCGAGCCGATGAAGCGCTCCACCGACTGCGTCGTCTCGGTCTGGTAGATGTCGCGCGGCGTGAACTGGCGCCACCCGAACAGCGTGTCGCCCTGCGGGTTGAGGTTGTAGCGGAAGCCGGGGCCGCCGAAGGTGTTGGCG
>CAZVDJ010000013.1:0-20753 GCA_964626245.1 uncultured Gemmatimonadaceae bacterium | reverse complement strand
TGTCCTGCGAGGTGAAGCCGGCGTTGACCTGCACCTCCGCGTTGCGCGGCAGCGTGAGGTTGAGGTTGCTGCGCCCCGTGATGCGCCCGCGCATGCCGGGATTCTGCTGCCGGTCGCTGAGCGAGCGGTTGTTGCGGGCCAGCCAGCGCTTCTCGAAGTCGGGGACCTTGGTCACGCCGTCCTCGTTCTCGTACTCGCCGTGCAGGAAGTAGCGTGACGTCTCCGACCCGCCGCGCAGCTGCGCGCCATACTGCTGGCGATAGCCGACGCCGTACGGCGTGGCGTCCTTGTCGTTGTGCAGGTTGTAGCTCGTGACGCTGTCCTGCACGCACTGCCCCGCGACCACCTGCGACAGGAAGCACTGCACCGTGTTCGACGGCGTCGAGTTGGTCGTCGACGTGGTACCGGTGCGCCACGCATGGAAGGCCGTGGGATAGTCGTTGCGATCGGTGATCGCGGTCTGCTCCGAGTAGAACGACCACTGCGGCCGCCCGGCGGTCCCCTTCTTGGTGGTGATGACGATGACGCCGTTGGCGGCATCGGTCCCGTAGAGCGTCGCGGCCGACGGGCCGCGCACCACCTCGATCGACTCGAATTCCTCAGGGTTGAGGTCGTCGAAGCGCGACGTGGTCGTCCCGCCCACGCTCACCGACGACGACCCGGTCGCCGACTCCACGCGAATGCCGTCGATGACGACGATGGGATTGTTCGTGAGCGAGAGCGAGCTGGTGCCGCGAATGCGGATACGCGTCCCGGCGCCGGTCTGCGTCCCGGGGGTCACGAGCACGCCCGCCGCGCGCGACGTGAGCAGGTCGGCCATGCCGGACACCGGCTTCGACTCCACCAGCTGCGCGGCGTCGACCTGCGCGATGGCGTTCCCCACTTCCACGCGCCGCTGCTGGCCGGTGGCGGTGGTCACGACGGGATTGAGCGTTACCGCGAGCGCGGTGAGCTGGATGTCGAGCGTGGCGGTCTGCCCGGCCGACACGGTCACGGTGCGGCGCTGCTCGCCGTAGCCCAGGCGCAACACGCGCACCTGCACCGTCCCCGGCGTCACGCCGCGCAGCGTGAACTGCCCTTCGACGTTGGTCTGCGTACCAAGCGTGGTGCCGACGACGGCGATCTGCGCCGCGGCGACGCCCTGCCCGGTCGCGGCGTCGGTCACTCGCCCGGAGATTGTGCCTTGCTGGCCCTGCGCGCCAAGCCGCGCGGGGAGCACGACCCCGAGCGCGGCGACGAACGCGGCGACGAGCGCCAGCATGTGCCTGACAAGATGTGGTTTCATGGGCACCTCAGCAGCGTGAACGGAATGGGGCCGGTCGCGCGAGCTGCTCCACTCGGCCGGCACTTTGGACTTCGGGCCAACGTTAGTAAGCGGTTCAACACAGCGGAAGAACGAATTCGCCCCCGTGCGAGAGGCGCCTCGCAGCGCGCGGCCAGCCAGCGCGGGCAGCGCGACACGAGCACGCCCGCCTGCCGCGCGCGCGGGGTCGAATCGAATGCCCGCATCGGCCTCGATGTCGGGCGATGAAGGCACGGATGGACGCTCACCAGCCCCAGGGCGTCGGGCGAGGTGTCGAGACGCAAGGCGAACGGCGCTCCCACCCGCGGATCGCTGTGGAAGAAGAGAGGGCCGCCGACGGTCGCGGTGGGGGACGGCACCAGGCGAGCCCCCTCCGGCGGCCGCTCGCCCGACGGCGGGTCACCCGGGCAGCTCCGTCACCACGCCAAGGGACTGGCGGGGGCCATCGGGACGGCCGCACCCGCATGGCGCGACATCGTGGCGGCCACGTCGCGCCGCAACCGCCCGTCGATCCATTGATGCAGCCAGTCGAAGACCCGCGTCACGCGGGGGTGCGCACCTAACGCGGCGGCCTGGAAGGCGAGCATTTCGTCCCGCAGCGCCGGTGTGTAGTGCAGGATCCCCCGGTAGAAGACCGACGCGTCGAGTGAGATGCGCCGGCGCGCCAGCTCGCGCGTCATCGTTCGCACGTGCCCGCCCACTTCCGTGCACGACATGGTGTCATGCAGCCAGTAGGGACTCACGGTGCGCGGGTTGTCGTCGGTGACCAGGCCAAAGCGCTGCGCGTTCTCGGGCTGCAGCACCGGCACGCTCGCCACGCGGGTGGAGAAGGCGGCCAGGAAGTGGAAGTCGGGCGGCGCCTGCGCCAGCACATCGCAGGTGGCGCGCAGCGTGTCCGCCGTCTCGCCGGGATAGCCCACCACCAATGAGACCAGCGTCGTGAGCCCCTCGGCACGACAGGTGGCCAGCGCCCGGAGGTTGTCGCGTACCGTGGTGCGCTTGTTCATCCGGTCGAGCTGTCCCTGGTCGCCTGACTCGATGCCGATTTGCACCTGGACGCATCCCGCGGATCGCATCAGCGCCACGACGTCAGGCTCGCAGAGGTCGTCGGCACGTGCGTAGCAGATCCACTTCACGCGGACGCCGCGGGCCAGCAGCGCCCGGCAGAAGGCCACCAGGCGCGAGCGCGGCATGGTGAAGAGCGAGTCCAGGCAGGTGATGTACTCCACCCCCAGCGTCTCCACGTAGAACGCCCAGTCGTCGGCCATGCGCTCGGCGGAGCGCGTGCGGAACTTCGTGTCGTCGAAGAGATAGGGGTAGTTGCAGAATGCACACCGATACGGACAGCCACGCACGCTCTCGTAGTGGATCATCCGGTATCGTTGACCGCGGCGCCGCGCGACCAGCGCCCAGTCGGGACGCTCGAGGTCATCCAGCGAGCGCGAGGACGGCACGCCGCTGAAGAGGAGCTGCGTGTGACGCCGGTGCACCACCCGTCCCCCCTCCGGCGGCTGCAACGTGCGGAAGCCCGATCGGATCCACGCGGCCAGCGCGGGGACCAGCCGTTCGCCGTAGCCCACGGCCAGGATGTCGACCAGCGGCGACCCTTCCCACTGCGCGTGCAGCGTCCCCGCCAGTGCACCGCCCACGACCACGCGGTTCCACGGCCGCCTGAGACGCGCCAGCAGCGGCTCGAGCTCGCTCAGGTCCCGCAGGAAGGTGGAGGAGGCAAACACCACCGTGCAGTCGCGCAGCTTGCGGTCGCGCTCCCCCGTGCCGCGCAGCAGGTCGTCGTACGTGAGCAGCTCGAACGCCATCGACTCACGCGCCAGCGCCGTCGCCAGCACCACCTCGGTGAGCTCCGGCGTCGCGAGGGTGTCCTGGGCGGAGAGGAGCGCGCGCAGCGCCGGCGACACCCTCCGGTGATGACGCCACGCGTGCCACCGGGCCGTGAGGATCGGCTCGGCGATCGTCGCCTTGACCTTGGCCTCGAGCCAGGCGTGCCGGCTGTGCCGTGACTGCACGACCTGCTTCCACAGGGCGACGCCGATTCCCTCGTCGCGCGCCGACAGGTAACCTCCGGTGACGATCAGGACCTTGGGCGGGGATCGAGGCGACGTGATCATCCGGCGCGGGGCGGAACGTGTCGGGAGTCGAACGGTACGATGTGAAGGCGGGCGACGGTGCGACAGCCCAGCCGCGGCGGGCAACGCCTTGCTTCGACGAGGGCCGGCCGTAGAATCGCGTCGGGGCCCGAATCCGGGAGGATGGCCGTGGACGCTGGACCCTCGCACGTCCCTGGAGCGACGGCTCGACACCCGGGGCCGCTACGCATCGCCCTCATCTCGCCCAAGGGCCCGCTGTATCGCCACCGGGGAGGCATCTGGAAGCAGTCGCTGCGCTACCAGCCGCTCACGCTCACCACGCTGGCGGCGCTCATCCCCGCCGACGTCGCGCACGAGGTGACGTTGTACGACGAGGGGATCAGCGACGTGCCGCTCGACCTGGACGCCGACCTCGTCGCGCTCACCGTCATCACCGGGACCGCGGTGCGCGCCTACGAACTGGCCGCCCACTTTCGCGCGCGCGGCATCACCGTGGTGCTGGGAGGCCCGCACGTCACGCTCATCCCTGATGATGCGCAGCCGCACGCCGACGCGGTGGTGGTGGGATACGCCGAGGAGAGCTGGCCGCAGTTGCTGCGCGACGTGCGCGACGGCACCCTGCAGCCGCGCTACCGGCAGGGGCCGGGCCTGGACATCGGGGGGCGTCCGTTTGCCCGCCGTGACCTGCTTCCCGCCAGGCGCTTCCTGACGAACAACGTCTTCGAGGCCACGCGAGGCTGCGTCCACCCGTGCGAGTTCTGCGTCGTCCCCACCGCCTGGGGGCGCAAGCCGTACCAGAAACCCGTGGCCGAGGTCGTGGCCGACATCCGGCAGCACGGTGCGCGCAAGCTCATCTTCGTCGACCTCAACCTCATCGCCGACCGGCACTACGCGGTGCAGCTGTTCACGGCGCTCATCCCGCTGCGGCTGCAATGGTACGGACTGGCCACCGTCCTCCTGGCCGACGACGACGAACTGCTGGCGCTGGCGCAGGCCAGCGGCTGCAAGGGGCTCCTGATGGGGCTGGAGTCGCTCTCCACGGCCAACCTCAAGGGAAACCGCAAGGGGTTCAACTCGCCGGAGCGATATGCGCACGTGGTGGAGCGGTTGCACGCGCATGGCATCGCGCTGCAGGGGTGCTTCGTCTTCGGCCTCGACGAGGACCACCCCGACGTCTTCCTCAAGACCGCCGAGTTCGCGGTGCAGGCGCGCATCGACCTGCCGCGCTTCGCGGTCGTGACCCCTTTTCCCAACACGCCGCTGTTCCGGCGCCTGGACGCGGAAGGGCGGATCCTCACGCGCAACTGGGAGCTGTACGACGCCCAGCACGTCGTCTTCCAGCCACGACACATGAGCGTGCAGGAGTTGCAGCTGGGCGTGGAGGCGGCGTGGCGGCACGCCTACAGCTACCGCTCCATCTGGCGCCGGCTGCGCCACTCGCCCGCCCCGTGGCCGGTGCGCCTGGGGACCAACCTGGGCTACCGCTTCTACGCGCACAACCTGTCGCGCTTCTACAACTGCGACTGGATCATCGGCCGCGCGCCGGCCGGCGTGGCCGTGCCGGCGCCCGAGCGCCTGCCTGACGAGTCGCTGGCGTCCTGACGCCGATGCGCCTGACCATCGTGCACCCGTGCGTGGGACGCATCCCGGGGCAGCAGTACATCCGCACCTGGCAGATGGAGCCGCTCCCCGCCGCCACACTCGCCGGCCTCACGCCGCGCGACGTGGACATCCGGTTCTACGATGACCGGATGGAGGTGATCCCGTTCGACGAACCCACCGACCTGGTGGCGATCAGCGTGGAGACCTACACCGCGCGGCGCGCCTACCAGATCGCCAGCGACTTCCGCAGGCGGGGCGTCCCGGTGGTGATGGGCGGCTTTCATGCATCGCTCTGCCCCGAGGAGGTGGCCCGCTACGCGGAATCGGTCGTCGTGGGCGAGGCGGAGCAGCTGTGGCCAACCGTCGTTGATGACGCCCGGCACGGCCGGCTGCAGAAGTTCTACCGTGCCAGCGGGCGCTCCTCGCTGCACGACATGCGCCCCGACCGGTCGATCTTCCTCGGCAAGCGCTACCTCCCGATCGGGCTGGTGGAGGCGGGGCGCGGCTGCCACTTCTCGTGCGAGTTCTGCGCGGTGCAGACCGTCTTCGAGGCGACGCAAACCCGTCGCCCGATCGACCAGGTCCTCGACGAGGTCCGCGCGCTGCGGAGCGAGAAGAAGCTCTTCTTCTTCGTCGACGACAACATCACGTCCAACCTGCGGCAGGCGAAGGAGTTCTTCCGCGCGCTCATCCCGCTCAAGGTGCGCTGGGTGAGCCAGGCGAGCATCAACGCCGCGCACGACGAGGAATTCCTGGAGCTCCTGGTGCGCAGTGGCTGCCAGGGGGTGCTCATCGGCTTCGAGAGCCTGAACCCGGCCAACCTCGCGTCGATGAACAAGCGGTTCAACACCGCCAAGGGGGGATTCGAGCAGGCGCTGGCCAACCTGCGGCGCCACCGCATTCGCGTCTACGGCACCTTCATCTTCGGCTACGACGGCGACACCGCCGAGAGCTTTGCGCCCACCGTGAGCTTTGCGCAGGAGCACGCGTTCTACATCGCGGCATTCAACCACCTGACCCCATTCCCGGGAACGCCGCTGTACCACCGCCTGGAGCAGGAAGGGCGCCTGCTGTTCGACGCCTGGTGGCTGGACGAGCGCTACAGCTACAACCGCATCCCCTTCACCCCGCGCGGCATGACGCCCGATCAGCTGCAACGAGCCTGCCTCTCGGCGCGCCGGCAGTTCTACGGCTGGCCGAGCATCCTCCGGCGCAGCGTGGACGCCGTGAACCGGGGCAATGGCTTCATGTGGCGCAACTTCTACCTCATCAACGCCATGCACCGAGCCGACGTGTCGCTGCGAGACCACTACCCGCTGGGAGATCGTGCGTGGCAGGGCCCGCTGCTGTCGGCGAACTGAGCCCGCGCGTCGACACGGCGTTGGCAGGCGCCCGCGTGGAGCGGCTGCGCGCGATTGCCCCTGACGATGACCGCGCGCTGCGCGCGCTGCTCCGCCGGTCGGTGATTCCCGGTGCGGTGCGCGTTGCCTTCACGCGCGAGCCGGCCTACGCGGCCGGCGAGGGAGTGGCGGGGGCGGTGGATCACCTGGTCGTTGCCCGGGATGCCGGCGCCATCGTGGGCATGGGGCGCTGTTCGGTCCGCACGCTGTACCGCAACGGCCGGCCGGAGCGCGTGGGATACCTGGGGGAGTTGCGGCTGGCGGAGGCGTCGCGGCGCGGCACCCGGCTGTTGCGCGAGGGGTACCGCGCGCTCGCCGAGGCAATGTCGGACGATGGCATCCAGGCGTACTTCACCAGCATCACGAGCGACAACCGGCGGGCGCGGACGGTGCTGGAGCACGCCCCTCGGCTGGGACTTCCTGCCTACACGCCGCTGGCGGAGCTGGTGACGCTGGTGGCGCCGGTCGCTCGTGGCTGGCAGCGCGCGCTCGTGCGCGACGCGGCCGCAGCAGCGGCCGTTCCGTCGCACGACCTGGCGGCGACCGTGTCGTTCCTGGATCGCGCCGCGCGCCAGCAGCAGCTGGCGCTGCCGTGGAGCGCACTGACCGTGCGCTCGCTCGCGAGCCACGGCGTATCGCCCGCCGACTTCGTCGCGCTGGCGCCCCACGGCACACTGGCGGGGGCCGCGGCCCTGTGGGACCAGCGGCCCTTCCGGCAGGTGGTCGTCGACGGCTACGGCGGCGCGCTGCGATGGGGCCGCGCGCTGGCGAACGTGGCGTTGCGCCTGGCGGGGTCACCGCTGCTCCCGGCGCCGGGGGAGGTGCTGGCGCAGGGGGCGCTGCTGGGGGCGACGGTCGCCGCGCCAGAGGCATGGCACGCGCTGTGGCCGCTGGTGGCGCACGCCGCCGCACGGCGGCGCATGGCGTGGGTGGCCATTGCCCGCGACGCGCGCGATCCCGAGCTCGAGGTGCTGCGCCCCCTGCTGCGGGCGCGCGAGTATCACACGACGCTCTACGACGTGGCGCTGGCGCCTGCCGTCCCGCCGTGGGACGGGCGCCTGGTGCGCCCGGAGGTGGGGCTCCTGTGACCGCCTCGCTCCCGCTGACGGCAGGCCCGGTGACGGCAGGCCCGGTGCAGCTGGCGGGCGATCGCGCCGACGCCATCCCTCGCGTCGCGCTGGCCGCCGCGGACCGGCGCGAGTTGTACACCCTCCTGGACCGCCACTTCGAGGGGGTCTCGCCGGAGCAGTTCACCCACGACCTGGACGAGAAGGACTGGGTGCTCCGCATCCGTCGGGACGGGCAGCTGGTGGGATTCACGACGCTCCAGCTCTACCGCAGCACAGCGGCGGGGCCGCCGGTGAACGTCGTCTACTCCGGCGATACCATCGTCGCGCCCGAGGCGTGGGGATCCCCGGTGCTGGCGCGCGCCTGGATTGCCCTCGTGCGTGCGTTGCAGCAGGCGGGGACACCGGGTCCGTGGTACTGGCTCCTCCTCTCCTCGGGATTCCGCACCTACCGCTTCCTGCCGGTCTTCTGGCGGGAGTTCTGGCCGCGCCACGATGCCGGCGCGCCCCCGGATGCGCAGCAGCTGCTGCTGGCGCTGGCGCGCGAGCGCTTTGGTGCCGCCTTCGACGCCGAGCGCGGCGTGGTGCGCTTCACACACCCGCAGCGGCTGCGCGGGGCGCTGGCCCAGGTGCCGGCGGGGCGCGACGACGATCCGCACATCCGCGAGTTCCTGTCACGCAACCCCGGCCACGCCCAGGGCGACGAGCTGGTCTGCCTGACGGCACTGCACGACGACAACCTCACCGCTGCCGGCCGGCGCATGGTGCAGGCGCGCGGCCTCGTCATCTCGCCATGACGCCCGGCTCCACGGTGGCCAACGCCCTCTGGTTGGCGTCCAGCTGGGGCGCCGCCCGCCGCTTCGGCGCGGCGCTGCGCGACCCGGGCGCGGCGCAGGCGGCATGGCTCGTTCGCCAGTTGCAACGCCACGCCGGCTGCGCCGTGGGCCGGGCGCACGACTTCGCGGCGCTGCAGTCGCCCGCCGACTTCGTGCGGCGCGTGCCCGTGGTGGACTACGCCGCGCTGGCGCCGTCCGTCGCGCGCATTCGTGGTGGCGAGCGCGACGTCCTGGCGGTGGGGCGCGTGACGCACCTGGCGCCGACCAGCGGGACGAGCGGCGCGCGCAAGCTGGTCCCCTTCACCGCGGCGCTGCAGCAGGGATTTGACGCCGCCGTGGGCGCATGGATGCACGACCTGGCGCGCCAGCGCCCCGCGCTCGTTGGCGGCCCGGCCTACTGGTCGGTCTCTCCGCTCACGGACGAGGCGGACGAGGCGGATGACGCGACCAGCGCCGGGCGACCCGCCGCCCGGCACTCGTCAGGCACGGTGCGCGTGGGATTCGCGGACGACGCCGACTACCTGGGCGCGGGGGCGGCGTGGCTGGTGCGCATGGCGATGGCGGCACCTGCGTCGCTTCGCCACGTGCGCGACGTGCAGGCGTTCTGGCGGCTCACCGCCCTCGCGCTCCTCCGGCAGCGCGAGCTGCGGCTCATCTCCATCTGGCATCCCTCGTTCCTCGGCCTGCTGGTGGCGGCCGCGGCAGAATCGTGGTCCACCCTGCTGCGCGCCATCGCGGACGGTGACTGCCCGTGGATCGACGCGCTTCCGGCCGACCATCGCCGTGGCTGGCGCACGGCCGGCGATCGCGCGCGCGCGGAGGAGCTGCGTCGCGTTGGTCCGGGGAACTGCGGCGGGTGGTGGCCGCGGCTCGCGGTGGTGAGCTGCTGGGGGGCGCAGGCGGCCGAGTCGGGGTGGCGTGCGCTCGTCAGGCAGCTGCCCGGCGTCCTGGTGCAGCCCAAGGGGCTGCTGGCCACCGAGGGGGTCGTCACCATCCCCATCGGTGCCGCGCATCCGCTCGCCGTCACCTCGCACTTCTTCGAGTTCCTGGATGCCGACGGTTCGTTGCGGCTGGCGCACGAGGTGGAACGCGGTCGATCGTACGAGGTGGTGCTCACCAACGGCGGGGGGCTCTGGCGCTATCGGTTGGGTGACGTCGTCGAGTGCACCGGGCACCTGCACGCCACCCCCACCTTCCACTTCCTCGGACGCGCCGGACACGTGAGCGACCTGCGCGGCGAGAAGCTCGGCGAGGCGTTCGTGGCGGCCGCCGTGCGCTCGGCGTGGCCGGGGGAGGACCTGCCCGCCTACGTGGCCGTTCGTCCGTGGCACCAGGAGGGGGGAGCGGGCTACGAACTGCTGCTCTCGAGCGAGTCGGTTCCCCAAGAGACGCAGGCCCGGGAGGCGCTGCTCGACGGGGTGGAGCGGGCCCTGGGCGCCAACCCGCACTACGCCCTGGCCCGGCGGCTCGGCCAGCTGCGGCCGCTGCGCCTGGTCGTCGTCTCGCCGGATGAGGGGCGGCTGGCACTGGAGCGGACGACCGGACGCCTGGGCGACGCCAAGCCGCGCCTCCTCCTCGACGCGGCCGGTGCGCCGGGTTGATCACGCGGCCGTGCTAGCCTCGCACCGCTCGCGGCGTCTTACTGGTGCGCCCGCCATCCCTGGTGCGCGCTCCCTGCCGCCGCGCGCAACTGGCCACCACGACCAGCGCGCTGGCGCGCCGCGGCAAGGGATCCCGGACCGACCGACACCGATCTCCATCCCGACCTGTCTCGCGTGACGTACATGCGCTGCTTTCCTTCCGCTCGTGCCCTGATTGCCACCGCCTCCCTGGCTGCCCTTGCGGCGTGCGCGGAAGGCGACGCTGCCACCGCCGCCGCGCTCGACGACCAGCGCGTACCGGGGGTGATGCAGCTGGAGTCGACGTCCGCGCTCCCCACCTCCATCACCGACCGAGCCCGCAATACGGGCGTCTCGTGGTCGCCGCCCATCGACGGCGTTGCGTCGCATCTCTTCCTCCCCGCGCAGGTCATCGAGGTTCGCGACACGGTGCGCGTGGGCCAGGTGGTGGACATCGTCGTGAACACCATCGGCGAGAACGGATGCTGGCAGGCATCCGGCGGCACCATCGCGCAGCGCGGTGACTCGGTCTTCCTCGCCGCCTTCGACCGCCACTCCGGGGCGCAGGTGTGCACCGACATCTGGACCGACCGGCTGGCCCATCGCTTCACCGCCACGTTTGCCCGCGCCGGCACCGGTCTCATCGAGGCGCGCGGGCGGCGCGTGCGCATCGGGAACGCCGCCACCTTCCTCAACGGCTCGGCTGCCGGGAGCGAGGTGATCGCCCGTCGCGCGGTCGTCGTTCTTCCCTAGCGCACGACAGCGACGCTCCGCGAACCCGCGTACCGGTGCGCCAGCCGGCTAGCGCGGGCGCCCCAGGTCCACGCGCGCGCCGACCGAGAGGAGGGCGCCGGTCCATCCCAGCCCGCGGGCGCCGCGGGTGGGCGTGTCGCTGAGGTAGAAGATCGCGTCGCGCCGGTCGAGGGCGTTGAGGAGGCGCGCATAGGGCGTCAGCACGACGCGGCACCGGGCGCCATCGGCGCAGACCCGACCCCCAATCGTGGCATCGACCCGCAGGAAGGAGCGCTGCGTCGGCACCAGGGGCGCCGCAGCGGGGGTGGTGATCCCGATGGACGGCGCCTGCTCCAGCACCGCGGCATTGCGGTCCAGCACCACCGAGGCAAACGAGAGCCCGTGGGCGTACGACGCGCCTAACGCGCCGGTCACCGGACCGATGCGGGTGGAGAGGGCCAGCGCCGCCACCTGCTCCAGGCGGCGGCGCAGCGAGTCGTTCCCCGTCGAATCGACGCGCCAGCCGAGGGGGCGCCGCGACACCACCGAGTAGCTCGCCGAGATCGAGCTGGCCCCGCGGGAGAGCTGCCAGGTGGCATCGACGCCGCGCGCGTCGGAGGCCAGGACGCCGGGATCGAGCGCCCCCGGTCCCTGCCACCAGGCCACGACACCAACCAGCGACTGCCGCCAGCGCTGCGAGCCGCCCAGCTCCACGTGTGTCGCCGTGGCGTGCGTCATCCATTGCGCGTCGCCACCCTGCGGTGCGTCCACGGCCGCACCCGTCGAGGGGGTCGTCGTCATCCCGCCCTCGAAGCCCGATGCAAGTCGCGAGTAGCGCCCGGCCGACAGCCGGAGGAGCGTGGCCGGCGAGGGCGAGAGTTCGAGCGCCACCCGCGGCAGCAGGCGTGCGCGCGTGCTCCCATCGCGCGCCGGGAGCGTCACCGCCCGCATCCCCGCCGCCAGCTGCAGCCACGGCGACAGCTCCCGGCGGTGGTCCACGAAGAGCGCGGCCGTGGTTCCGGCCACCGACGCCCGGCTGGCCTGCGACGCGCACGAGGCAAGCGTGGGGCACTCGTCGCTCGTCCCGTTGGACGGAATGCCGTCGCCCAGCGAGTCACCCCCCACCACGCGCAGCACTTCCAGCCGTTCGGCGTCCAGCCCCACCGCGGTGGCGCCGCGCCCGTGCAGCCAGCGCTGCTCGGCCAGCAGGTTGGCGCGACGCGATTCGGCGCGCACGAAGCCATCGACGAGGGTGAGCAGCGGCAGCTCGATGCGACCCTGCGATGCCGTGGCCCGGATCGTCGTGCCGCTGCCCGTCGCCATGGCGCGTTCCCATGTCACCGCCCCGCCGCGGTTGCTCCAGCGCGCCGCATCGGCCCCCTGGTCGCGCGGAATGCGCAGCGCCTCGTCGCTGGCCAGTGCGGTGGCGCGCAGCACGCCACCCGCCGCTGTTCCCAGTTGGAGCCGCGCCAGCCCGTCCCGGTAGTCGTAGCCCGGCTCGCTGCGTGCCCATCGCGCCAGGGCATCGTCGCGCACGCGTCGCGCGCCGGCCATCAGGCTCCCGGCGGTCCCCAGCGGGACTTCGCCGCCCGCGCGCTCTCCCAGCATGTCCACGCTCCCCCAGGCACGGAGCGAATCGCTTGCCCCCGGGGTGCGCAGCTCCAGCAGGTAGTCGGTCCCGCCATCGTGCCGGGCGGGGGCACCACCACTCCACAGCTGGCCGGGCATGACGAGTGCATCGTCGGTCATGGCAACCAATCCGCCCACGTGCAGCGGGGCGCCCAGCGGGATCCCGTCCACCGTCACGCGCGCCCCGGCCTCGCGCGCTCCCCAGATGTAGAGCGTGCGCCCCCGGTCGCCTCCTCCCGGCTCGCCGGGACGGCGCCCCGCGGCCACTCCCACGAGCGACGCCAGGGCACCGCCTGGCGACCCGCGCGGATCGAAGAGGACGGCAGAGCGGCGCGCAAAGGTCCAGGTGGCGTCGGGGGCGGACGGATCGGCGCCGCGCACGGTCCCCGTCTCGCGAGCCGCGCGCACCACCAGTGGCGCCAGCGCCACCGGCGCCCTCGTCAGCTGCACGTCGACCACCACCGCGGCTCCATCGGCGATCACCACGCCGATGCGCGAGGAGAGGTACGAGGCGCGAGCGACCACCAGGGCGTAGGCCCCGGGGGGGAGACCGGCGAAGGCGAAGCCACCGTCGAGCGCGGTGCGCGCCAGCCGCGTCTCCCCGTTCCCCTCGATGGTCACCGACGCCGCCGGAAGCGGCACGGCGGCCCCGGCATCGAGCACTCGGCCGCGCACTTCGCCCACCGCGCGCGACTCGTCAGCGCGCGGCGAGCCGGTGGTCGAGGCCGCCGAGCCGGGGCGCGGCGCGACGGCGACCTGTGGCGTGGCCAGGGAAGGGCGTGGCAATGCGAACGCCGTGGCAGGGACCACCAACGTCCCGGCCACGGCGGCCGTCACCAGCCGCGCGAGGGCAACTCCGCGCATGATCTCCCCCAGCCTTGCTCCGTGCCTAACGCTCCACCGACAGTGGTACCCCCGTCGTCGACGCCAGTTGCGGCGTCACCACGCCGCCCCGCACGGTCACCAGGGTACGGGTCCCGAACACGATGTGCGCCTCGCCAAGGGTCGACGGCACCTCGACCTCCACGCGCGACTCGTTGCCGGCGAGCGCGACATCCAGGCGCCCGTCGGCGGTGCGGAACCGTGGCGCCGCATCGGCGGCGAGCGGCATCGACACCGTGACCTGGACGTCGGCCCGTTCGCTGACGGTCACGACGAGCACCGCGGGCGACGCCGCCGAGGGATCCGACGAGCCGGGCTGCAGCACGACCGTGGCGCTGCCGTCGCGCGGCAACACCGAAACCGCCGCCGCCGTGCGCATCGCGGCCGGTGCCGTGCTCGCCTCCGGTGCCGGAGACGTGGCCGAGGGCAGCGTGCCTTCCGGCGACTGCAGCCCCAGCAGGGCGCGCCAGCGCGGCGCGAGCATTGCCGTGGCGCCGCCCGCCGCAAAGACCAGCAGGATCGCTGCCCAGCGGAGGGCCGTGGCGCGAGGCGCGCGAGCGCCCCACCACGCCGCGAGGCCCGACGCGGCGCCGTCGCCAGATGCAACCTTCGCGCGTGACGGGCCTCGCCGCGCAACGCCTTTCGCCGCGTGGGAGTGCGCGGTGCGCGCCGAGCGATCGGCCGGCAACACGTCGCCCACCGAGGTCAGCGGCCACGGTCCCGCGGAAGGCGGGCGTGCCGGACGCACCGGCGGCTCCGCGGCATCTCGCCACGACGCCGGCTCCGATGCGTCGATGATCGCCGCCTCCACGCGCACCGCCGCCATGGCATCGCGCACGTCGCGCAGTGCGTGCCGGCACACGCCGCACCCCTGCACGTGCGCCGATATCTGGGCGCGATCGGCAGGACCCAGTTCGTCGTCGGCGAAGGCGAGCAGCATGACCTCGCTAGGGTGCGGCATCGGAAGTCTCCTGCAGGTAGGCCTTGTGGAAGCGCTTGAGGGCGCGGGCAATCAGCGTGGGAACGATCACCGCCCGCACGTCGATGACGTCGGCGATCTCGGCGTACTTGAAGCCCGCCTCGCGGAGGAGGAGCGCCTCGCGGTCGCGCGCGCCGATGCGCGACAGCGCCAGGCGCACCGACCGAATCGCCTCGGCGCGCTCCAGCAGTTCGTCCGGCGACTCCGCCATCTCGTCCGACGGGGGCGGGGCCCGCCGTTCGCGGGTGGCGGCTCGCCGGACCTGGTCGCGCACCAGGTTGGTGCAGACGCGGTAGAGCCAGGACCGCGGATTGTCCACCACGCGCTCCTCGCGCCAGAGGCGCAGGAAGGCATCCTGCACGATGTCCTCCGCCAGGTGCACGTCGCGCGTGAGGCGGTGCACGTAGCGCAGGAGCTCGGTGCGGTGTGCCGCGTAGGCGGCTTCCCAGTCGTTGGGGTCGATCATGCGGAAGGGTGGAACGTGGGGTCCCGCGCCGGTGCGGGTCCGCGACCGTGGTGCGGCTCCAGTAAGACGCCAGACACCCCGGATGCTAGCACCCCCGCACCCGCCCCCCGAGTGGCGAGGGGTGAGCTGCTATGCGGCGGGAGACGACGCGTCCTATCGCTCGCCATGCCGCGCGATGGTCGCTGCGGCGCTTCACCGCTGAGCCCGGACACCTCTCATGTCATCCATCCAGACCGCTCCTCGTGCCGCCCTGCTTGCCCTTTCCCTCGTCGTTCTGGGAGCCTGCGACGATTCCGACGGCCCTGACCCGGTGGCGCAGGTGCGCTTCCTCCATGCCTCGCCCGGCCGCGCGGCGGTCGACTTTCGGGCCGACGGCGCCACCCGGGGCGCTGCGGTAGCGTACGGCACCGCCTTCTCCAACGGCGTGGTGCTCGATGCGGGGGCACGCACCTTCTCCGCTCGCCTGGCCGGCAACGCCGCCGACCTCGCCACCACCGCGCGCACGCTGGCCAATAGCGGCGCCTATTCCGTCGTCCTGGCCAAGCGAGCCGCGGGCGACACCCTCGTCGTCTTCGCCGACACGTCGGCCACGGCGCCCACCGGGAAGGTCTTCATCCGGACGCTCAACGTCGCCACGGCCGCCGGGGCGGTGGACCTGTACATCACCGCCGCCAACGCCGACCTGGCCGCCGCCACGCCGCAGGCGACGGGGATCGAGTTCCTCAAGGCGTCTCGCTATGTGGAGATGGACGCCGGGACGTGGCGCGTGCGCCTGACGACGGCGGGCACCAAGACCGTCGTGCTGGACGTGAACACGATCGCGGTGCCCGGCCGGGCCACGCGTGCCATCGCCGTGCTCGAGGCGAACGCCGGCGGGGCACCGCTGCAGTCGGTGGTGGCGAACGAACGCAACTGATCCAGGCCCGCGCGGCGCTGGCGCGCCTAACGCGCCGACGCCGTGGCGCGCAGGAAGTCGCGGACCGCGCGCGCCAGTTCGGCGGAACATTCGATTGGAACCAGATGTCCGCAGCCGGCCAGCGTCTCGCCGCGGGCACCTCGCACCCCCGCCACCACTTCGCGTCCCACGTCACTGCTCTCGGTGGGATCTGCGCCGCCCATCACCACCAGCACCGGGACCGCGAGCTCGCCAAGCCGCCCCGCCCCGGGGGCTCCGGTGGACCGCATGCGGCGCGGGTCGGCCGCAAAGAGGCGGGCGTTGTCGCGGACCATCGCGCGCACGGCAGCCTGTTGCGTGGTGTCGCGGTACAGGGTCATCACCGGCAGCCGCGACAGCGCGTCGGCCGCGCCCGCGAAGTCGCGCGCGCGCAGGGCAGCGATCATCGCCTCCAACCCTTCCTGCCGTCGCAGCGCGGCGCGCCCGCTCAGTCCAGGCGCAACGAGCACCAGCCGAGACACGCGCTCGGGTGCGAGGAGCGCGAGGTCGACGGCCACCTGCCCGCCCAGCGAGTGCCCGACGAGCGCGGCGCGCGAGACGCCGGCCGCGTCCAGCACATCACGCACGTCCTCCTGGAACGAGAAGGGGCCCTCACCGTCCTTCGATTGCCCGTGGAACCGCAGGTCCAGCTCCACCACGCGGTGGTCGGCGGCCAGTGCGTTGGCGAGCGCCGACAGGCTGCGCGAGTCCAGGTTGGAGCCGTGGATCAACACGACGGGGTCGCCGCGTCCTCGCACGGAGTACCAGAGTCCCGACGGTGTGCGCGTGCCCGCGCTCGCCGGATCCTGTGCCGGGAGGAGCGCCGGAACCGACAGCGCCGCGATGACCGCGCACCACCTCCTCACCGCGCGTGCAGCGCGGCGCGGCGGCACTCGGCGCGCGGCCGGTGCCGCACCTGGTGTGGGGCCGCTGTCGCACGACACTGGGCTCCAGATCATTGGTCTCTCCTCGCGATCGCGCACGCGGGTCAGTGCTTGCGCAGGTTGAGCGTAACGTCCATCGGTGCCTGGGCGGCCATGGGGCTCACGGCGAGCAGTACGGCGCTCCATTCCAGCTTGCCGGCGTTCTCGCGCCGCAGGAGCTGCAGGGCCACGCCGCTCGCGTGCGTGCGTTCGGTCGCCACCCATCCATCCGCGACCAGTTGCGCCGTGTAGTGTCGTACGACCGCCTCGCTGCTCCCGTTTCCGAAGAGCCGCGCCGTGAGCGACCAGCTGTCGCCGCCGCCCCCTGAGCCGGCCTGCTCCGACCGAAAGCCATCGGGCGGGGTGAGGGCGGGGACGGGAAGCTGCTCGAAATAGTTGGCGCTGCGCGCTATCTGATCTCGAGAGCGGCAGATCCCGCTGCGTGACTGCGGGTCCGTGCGAAACAGCAGCGCGATCGACCCACCGCGCTCACGACGCCGCACCGTCATCGTCATCCCCTCGTCGCCTCGACAGTAGTTCCCACTTGATGTCGTGCCGCCGAATTCGGCGGAGACGAAGCCACGTCGCGGCGGCTCGTGTCCGTTGAAGACGGAGAACCCGTTGGCGTTCAGGCGCTCCTCGAGGATGCGGCGCGCTTCGTCCTCCGGCTGGGCCATGGCGAGAACCGCGGTCGACTGCGAGTTCTGCGCGCGGCCGCCCAGCACCGTCGCGCCGGGCGGAACCAGCGAGATCGGGAATCCGTCCGGCGCGCTCCCGACGACGATTGCAGCGGCCCCCGTTCGACCCAACCCACCCAGCAGCGCCAGCGCCAGTTCGCGCGGGATGGAGTCCGAGACCTGCGCACCGAGGGGCGCTGCCGCGATGAGGAAGGCGACGAGCATGGTGGGAAACGACGTGCGGTGACGACGCATGGCAGGAGGACGAGTCGTGGATCGGGATGGCGCGCCTCGACGAACGGCCGCAATCCAACCTCTCTGCGAGAACTGCTTCGCGCGAGGTTGTGGCACTGGCGCCACGGAGGCGCCCCCCGTCCCTCGTCGAGTCACGACGTTCCGGCCGTAGATTCTGCCAAGGCCGACCAGGCGCCTCGCACCCGTCGCACCGCGCCAGACGCGCCCACCTCTCGCCCTCCCCGTTCCCGACTTCGCGCATGTCCCGACCATTCGTCGCTCATCGCCGTCTCCCCTTCGCCATGCTCACGGCCGCCGCGCTCGTGCACGCGGCCTGCTCTCCGTCATCGGAGCGGGGGGGCGAAGCCGCCGGCGGCGCCCTCAACAGCGACCCCGTCCCCGCCGAAGCACTGGGCGCCATCGACACCGCCACGATCATGGCGCACACGCGCGTGCTGTCGGCCGACTCGCTGCTCGGCCGCCAACCCGGCTCGCTGGGCGAGGACAAGACCGTCGCCTACCTGGAGGGACAGTTCAAGGCGATGGGGCTCGCTCCCGGCAATCCTGACGGCAGCTACATCCAGAATGTTCCGCTCGTGGGCATCACGGTGCAGGGGACGCCCGCTCTCACCATCCGGAAGGGGGGCGAGACGCGCACGCTGCGCTGGCGCGACGACTACGTCGCCTAGACCAAGCACGTGGCCGACACCGCCAGCATCGCCAACTCCGAGCTCGTCTTCGTGGGGTACGGCACCGAGGCGCCGGAGTTCACCTGGGACGACTACAAGGGAATGGATGTGGCGGGGAAGACGCTGGTGATGCTGGTGAACGACCCCCCGCTCCCCGACACGTCGCAGTTTGGCGGGACGCGCATGACCTACTACGGTCGCTGGACCTACAAGTACGAGCAGGGGCAGAAGCACCGGGCGGCCGGCGTCCTGCTGGTGCACGAGACCGGCCCGGCGGGCTATCCCTTCACCGTCGTGCAGGGCAAGACCGCCGAGCAGTTCGACCTCGTGACCCCCGACAAGAACATGTCGCGCGCCGCGATCGAGGGGTGGATCACGCTGGAGCAGGCCACGGCGCTCTTCGCGCTGGCCGGCCAGGACTTCGATTCGCTCAAGGCACGCGCCGCCACGCGCGAGTTCCGGCCGGTATCGTTAGGCGCGACCGCCAGCGTCACGCTGCGCAACACCCTCCGCACCCTCGACTCGCGCAACGTGGTGGCCCGCCTGGAGGGGAGCGACCCGGCGCTCAAGGACGAGTACGTGGTCTACACCGCGCACTGGGACCACTTTGGCGTCGGCACGCCGGTCAAGGGCGACTCCATCTACAACGGCGCGCTGGACAACGCCACCGGAACGGCCGGGCTGCTGGCAATGGCCAAGGCGTTCAAGGCCATGCCGACGCCTCCCAGGCGCTCCATCCTCTTCCTCGCCGTCACCGCCGAGGAGCAGGGGCTGCTGGGCGCGCAGTACTACTCGGTCACCCCGCTGTACCCGCTGGCCAGGACGCTTGCCAACATCAACATGGACGGGCTCAACCAGTGGGGCCCCACGAAGGACCTGGAAGTGATCGGCCTTGGCTCCTCCGAGCTGGATGACTACGCGCAGGCCGCGGCCGCCGAGCAGGGACGCGTCCTGCGCCCGGACGCCGAGCCGGAGAAGGGGTACTACTACCGCTCCGACCACTTCAACTTCGCCAAGCAGGGCGTGCCGGCCTTCTACGCCGGCGGCGGAAAGGACTACATCGGGAAGCCTGCCGACTTCGGGCAGCAGAAGAGCGAGGAGTACGTCGCGAACGACTATCACGCACCGCAGGACGAGATCAAGCCGGGGTGGGACCTGTCGGGCGGGGTGCAGGACCTGCAGTTGCTCCTGACGGTGGGCTACCGCGTCGCCCAGGCCGCGCGCTACCCCGAGTGGCGCCCGGGCAACGAGTTCAAGGCAACACGGGACCGGATGCTCGGTCGCTGAGCGCGCGATCGATCAGGCGACGAATGCGCGCCAGCAGGTCGCCCGGCGAGAACGGCTTCTGCAGCAGTCGATCGGTCTCCCCGCCGATCGCCTCCCAGATGGGAAGGTCGGCGGGGTAGCCCGTCATGAGGAGTACCGGCACCGCCGGCTCGCACGCCTGCGCCGCACGCGCCACGTCGATCCCGCTGCGCCTGGGCATGACGACGTCGGTCACCACCAGGTCGAAGCGCGCGCCGGGGGCGGCGAGGCGATCGATCGCGGCCTGGCCGTCCTCCGCGACGGTGATCGTGTAGCCCGCGTCGCCCAGCGTTCGCACGATCAGGCGACGCAGCGCGTCCTCATCCTCCACGACGAGGACCGACTCCGTTCCGCCGCGCACGGTGCCCGTGTCGCCCGGCGCCGTGCGCGCCGCCGGCACGCGGTTCGGGGCTGCCGGGAGCCAGACCTCGAACCGCGCCCCGTCGCCGGGCCGGCTGGTGACCGTGAGGCACCCGCCAGCCGCCGTCACGTTCGCGTACGACACCGCCAGCCCCAACCCCGTCCCCTCGCCCGTGGGCTTGGTGGTGAAGAAGGGCTCGAAGATGCGCTCACGCACCGCGGGGGCGATGCCGTGCCCCGTGTCCTGCGCGCTGATCACCACCCACCCGCCCGGCGCCTCGCGGTCGGCCGCCTCCGCCGGGGGGAGCGCGGCCGCCCACGTCGACAGGTGCAACGTTCCGCCGCCCGGCATCGCGTCACGTGCGTTCACCGCCAGGTTCACGAGCACCTGCTCCAGCTGTCCCTGGTCCATGAGCACCGGGGCCAGGTCGGCCGCAAGCGTGGTGTGCACCTCGATGTGTTCGCCGATGAGGCGCAGCAGCGTGGCGCCCAGCCCGGTGATCACCTCGTTCACGTCCAGCGCGCGCGGCACGGCGGGGGCACGCCGGCTGAAGCCCAGGAGCTGCCGCGTGAGGAGTCGTGCGCGCTCGGCCGCCTCGGCAATCTCGCGCAGCTCGGCGCGCGATGCGTCCGACGGTTCGTCCGCCAGCAGCAACGACGCGTTGCCGCCGATCACCGTGAGCAGGTTGTTGAAGTCATGGGCGATGCCACCCGCCAGCCGCCCCACCGCCTCCATCTTCTGGCTCTGGTTCAGCGCCTGCTCCAGCGCACGCTGGCTGGTGATGTCCTCCACGAAGAGCTCGTATCCCGACGTCGCCTGGCCGTCCTTCTCGCCCCGCCCTTCCCGCACCAGCCGCCCCCCCAGCCGCACGACGATCACCGAGCCGTCGGCGCAGCGCCATTCGGTCTCCACGTCGCGCACCGTGCCGTCGCGTTGCAGCCGCTCGCGCAACGCGTGCAGCGCCACGTTCTTCAGCAGTTCTTTCTCCAGGCGCTCGCGGATCTGGCGGC